>DASXOT010000187.1:0-6493 GCA_036494065.1 Chitinophagaceae bacterium | reverse complement strand
TTTATTGCAGAACGATACTATCTTGATGTAAAATGAGATGGAACAAAACAAAGGAAAGTTTTTGCGTTGCAGTTTTTTTAATATACTTATACAATTACCTGTAGTAAATTAGAAATCAAAAATGAAAAATTCGGATGAAGTAAACGTACAGGGGAAAGTTGCATTAGTGACCGGTGCTGCGAGAGGTATTGGAAGGGCTTGTGCACTTGCACTTGCAGAAGCCGGAGCCGATATCGCGCTCGGGTTAAGGGATGTGAATGCCGACAGCGGGTTGGTGAAAGAAATAGAAGCGCTGGGAAGAAAAGCGCTGCCGCTACAGATGGATGTGAGTAAAATGGAGGAGATACAGGCTGCTTTTGATAAGATAAAAGAATATTATAAGAGACTGGATATAGTGGTAAATAATGCAGGTGTGGCTCCGGAAAACCTGGCGGAAAATGTGACAGAAAAAGATTTTGACTACACACTTGCTGTAAATTTGAAAGGAACCTTTTTTATCAGCCAGTCAGCAGGCGCTTTAATGATAAAACAGCAGTATGGAAGAATTATTAATTTGAGTTCACAGGCGGGGTTCATCGCTTTACCGGGGGAGTCGGTGTATTGCATGACCAAAGCCGCCATTGCACATATTACCAAATGTTTTGCAGCAGAATGGGGGAAATACAATATCACCGTAAATGCAGTGGCGCCCACTTTTATCTATACACCTGGAACTGAAGAATATCTTGCAAATGAAGAATCAAAAAAATACGTGCTCTCCAAAATCGTTTTGGGAAGAATAGGCGAGCCAAAAGATGTTGCGAATGCAGTACTGTTCCTTGCGTCCCCGGCGGCTTCACTTATTACAGGCACTACTTTATTGATTGATGGGGGGTGGACGATTTTATAGATTAACAACGGTGTAAGTAAGTCTCATCAGACAGTTATTCAGATGTTATTAATTTATCAAGCAATAAACTTTATCTATCGGCACTGTACTAATAAATTAAAGCAAATCAACCAGGCATAATTTTAGATATATCCTTAAAATGAAAAAAGCAATCCTGTTTTTTTCCATCATAACCGCGACAAGCCTGGTAGGGGTCACCATATACAATACCATAATTGATGCAAAGAGTTGGGGCGCAGATATTCCTAATTCGATACAGGTAGCAAGAGACTATTACAAACATGTTGACCCCAGGAATTTCTTTTTAATTTTTGGGCCTATCAATCAATTTTTGATTCTTCTTGTTTTGATTCTTTTCTGGAAAGACTCCGTTCAGCTGCGCATTTATTTTGCCACTTCTTTTGTGCTTTACGCACTCATAGTTATTCTGACTTTGGCATATTTTATTCCGCGGGACCTCATTCTTTTCACAAAGCCCATTTCCGGAAATATCGAACAAATAAAGGTTGCTTCTGCGGAATGGAATAACATGAATTGGATTCGATCACTATTAGGACTAGCAGGCATTCTGTGCTCGTTCAGGGCAGTTGACCACTATTATAAAATAAAAAAGTGAATTGCAGATTGGAAGCAGGGATCGCAGAGAAGAATATTATTCTCGGGTGATCTCATCTTCACACCCGGCAAACTAATCTTTATCATGGTACCATTGGAAAGTAAATATCCTGATGGGTGGTTTGCGTTACCCCCTTATAACCATTTCGTCATAACTGCGGAAAAACTACCTGGCACACGGATATCCTAACGTGATTTTGTCCATTTAAAAATGGGCATTGCCATTCATATAAATATACGAAATGGATCGTAGTAACTGGATATTTTTAGAAAAAGTAAGCATGATGAGATTTTTTTTGTTTGTTTTATGCAGTACATTCTTTTCTTTCAACCGGCCGCCTGCAGATAAGTTTAGTGTAAAAGTTACCATAAAAAATGGTCCTCAAAACGGTAAGGCGTTTTTAAGATACTTCACGGAAAAAGGCCGCTATCTTGACTCCGTTACGTTTACCGGAGGTGAATTTGTGTTTAACGGTAGCTTATCAAAACAAGTAATTTCTGCTAAAATTTATATTCTTGAGGATGGTGAAAAAAGGCAAAAAAATGAAAATACCTGCGACCTATTGCTTGAACCCGGAAACCTGCAAATTATTGCGCAGCAGGATCTGTTGCATAGTCAATATACCGGATCAATTTTACAGGAGCAATTTTCCAAATTACAACAACAGCTTGTCGCAGTTAAACAAAAGCAATTTGTAGTTGATGAGAAATTCGAAAAAGCGGAGCAAGAAGGCAATACAAACGAGAAGGATAAATTAATCACCGGGGATTATTCAGAACTTTTTTTAGAAAAGCAAAAAATACTCGGAGCATTTATTCGAAAATATCCTTCGTCAATGGTGAGCGCGTATGAATTTGAAGAATTTGCGGGTGATTCCGAAATTGATCTTGGAACAGTTGAACCTGTTTATGAACAGCTGTCTGACGAAATAAAAAAACTTCCAATGATCCAAAAAGTAGCAGAGAGAATGGCTATTACGAAAAAAACCGCCGTCGGTATGAAGGCTCTCAGCTTTACCCAACAAGATACTTCGGGTAATATGGTCAGTCTTTCTTCGTTCACGGGAAAATATTTGCTACTGGATTTTTGGGCGGGCTGGTGTGTACCCTGCAGGGCCGAAAATCCAGGACTGGTTAAACTTTATTCAGCTTATCATGATAAAGGTTTTGAAATTTTGAGTGTGTCGCTGGATGGTGAGAGAAACTCCTGGATAAAAGCGATTGAGAATGATAAGATGGCCTGGATCCAGGTAAGCGACTTACAGGTATTTGACAATGCCGTAGCGAAACTATATGGAATATCATCCATTCCGCAGAACATCCTGATAGGCACTGATGGAAAGATCATCGCCAAAAATTTAACTACATCAGCTTTAGATAAAAAACTTGCTGAATTTTTTAAGTAAAAATTTAATGACTTTGGATGTGAGGCCACAACCGAACACTGATTGTATCGAATCCGAACAATTTCGTAATCTCCGGCACATTTAATACCTGACGGTCAGTTGCTTGCGAGGATGGCATATTTTTCAATATAATCCGGCGTTAGCTCTACTCCAGCCAGCCGCAAAGAGTTGTTGCTAAACTAATTTTCTATTTAGCATTTGAAAATGGTAGACCAGGATTACAGGTCAAAAATCAGCTTGTATGTTTAAAAACTTTTTTAAAGTGGCCTTTAGAAATCTTTGGCGCAGCAAGGGTTTTTCGGCAATTAATATTATCGGTTTGGCCATTGGAATGGCAAGCGCCATCATCATTTTACTATGGATAGAAAATGAGGTAGGTTTCGACCAGTTTCACGAAAAGAAAAGTCGTATTTACCAGGTATGGAACCGCGTAAAAAGGGAAGGAATTATTAATAGCTGGAATAATACTCCCAAAATACTTGCGCCGACTCTTGAGAAAGATTTGCCCGAGGTAGAGCAGGCCGCAAGAGTAAACTACACGACCAGTTTCCTGTTTGGGTTTGGCGATAAGAAAATAATGGCGCCAGGTAACCTGGTTGATTCAAACTTCCTGCAAATATTTAGCTTTCCATTACTGGAAGGCAATCCAAAAACAGTATTGAGCGATTTACACAATGTTGTAATCACTCGCCAGCTTGCTATAAAACTTTTCGGAAAAGATGAGGATGCAATTGGGAAGGTGGTTAAGATCGCTGACAAAGAAAATTTCACGGTAACGGGCGTTTTAAAAGATTTGCCGAATAACACGCAATTCAGTTTTGAATATCTTTTGTCATGGAGCGCCTGGAATCATGTGCCTGCCTTGGGGCCGGATGATACCGATTGGGGTAACAATAGCACGCAAACTTATGTATTGTTGAAGGCTAACACCAGCTTTGCTTCCGCGGAGTCAAAAGTGAAAATAATAAAACAGAGATATGATGATGAGGCTAAGAAAATGGGTTGGCAAATGTTCTTATATCCCATAAGTCGTTGGCACTTGTATTCCAATTTTGAAAATGGGTATGAAACGAATGGCGGCCGTATCACGTTTGTGAGATTATTCGCAATCATCGCTGCATTTATTTTATTGATTGCCTGTATCAACTTTATGAATCTTTCTACGGCAAAAAGTGAAAAACGTGCAAAAGAGGTGGGCATTCGTAAAGTAATCGGTCAGCGAAAAATTTCTTTAATCAGCCAGTTTATAGGTGAGAGTATTTTATTTGCTTTCATTGCAGGGATCATAGCCATTGTCATTGTTCAATTTTTCCTTCCGGCTTTCAACCAGCTCACACATAAACAATTATTGATTCCAGTTAGCAATATTTATTTCTGGATGGTGGCGCTGGGCTTTGTTATATTCACAGGAATTTTGGCGGGAAGTTACCCTGCATTTTTCCTTTCATCGTTTCAACCGGTAAAAGTGTTGAAAGGTTCATTCCAAAAAGCAAATTCATTGGTTACTCCAAGAAAAATTCTTGTGGTGTTTCAATTTACATTTGCTATTACGCTTATCATTTGCACCATTATTGTGAAGCAGCAAATTAACTATGCGAAAAACAGGCAAATCGGGTATAATAAGACTAATCTTATTTATCATTTTTTCACAGGGGATATTGGCAAGAATTATGGCCTGATAAAAAATGAATTGCTTTCATCGGGTGCGGCGATTGCCGTTACGAAAACGAGTGCGCCCCTCACTGAAAACTGGAGCGACGGCTGGGGCCAGGAATGGGAAGGCAAGGACCCCAATGATAAAACTGATTTCCGCGAATACAATGAAGACGGCGGGCTGGGAGCCGTTGCAGGCTTGCAATTTATTTCGGGACGGGATATTGACGCTCAAAAATATCTTACCGATTCATCAGCAATGATCATAAACGAATCTGCATTGAAGGCGATGAGATTTAAAAACCCAATTGGCCAGGTCGTAAAGAGCAATGGACAACAATGGCATGTGGTTGGCGTGATAAGAGATTTTATTCTCGAGTCGCCCTATGAACCCACAAAACCTATGCTTATTTATGGCCCAAAAGCATGGTTCATGAATATGCAGATAAAACTAAGCAGCAAAAACTCAACGTCTCAAAATTTAAAAACTGCGGAATCGATTTTTAAAAAATATAACCCCGAGTATCCCTTTGAATACAAGTTTGTGGATGAAGCATACAGGGAAAAATTCGAAGATGAAAATAGAACAGAAATCTTAGCCAGCTTGTTTGCAGGGCTTACCATTTTGATTTCATGCCTCGGATTATTCGGGCTTGCAACCTATATGGCAGAAGCAAGAATAAAAGAAATAGGCGTTAGAAAAGTTTTGGGCGCATCAGTAATGGGCATCACAACATTATTATCAAAGGATTTTGCGAAGTTCGTTATCATTGCTATTATCCTCGCCTCACCAATTGCATGGTTTGCCATGGACAAATGGCTTAACAGCTATGCTTATAGAATTAATATTAGTTGGCTTGTATTTACCCTGTCTGGATTAGTGACACTGGTGATTGCGCTATTAACGGTTAGCTACCATGCAATAAAGGCAGCAATTGCGAATCCGGTTAAAAGCCTTCGTTCTGAATGAACTTACGCTTGTGCTGAAGCTTCAGCGTAGGTGCACAGTTGTCAAGAGAGTTCGGGAGCAAAATTATATCATCGAGAAACCGCAAAAACTCTTTTTCTGCTGTTTGTGCCACACATGTTGTAAACTACTGAATTGCAAAAGTTATCATTTCCTATATTTGAAAGTAACGGGTAAACTAGCATCGTTTGAGCGCCGCCGGGCGCGCCAACGAAATACCGATTGAGACAAAAGGCGATAAAGCAAGTAACTTTATTCCTTTCAATTTTCAAATACATGAAACCGATACTATATTTCATACTGGTATTTACAATTGCCTCTTGCTATTCGTCTAAAGTATTTAGCCAGCTCAATACAGATTCCCTTGAGAAAAAAATTCTTGAAGCAATCCAGCAAAAAACTGGTAAAGGGAAAAAAGCTAATTCTTATTTTGATACTTCAAAGTCGTTTTTAAGCAAGCTTCCCGTAAATCTTGATGAAATACTTAAGCAAGTAAATAAAGAAGTGGCAACAGCCAAATCCATGGGAGATATGAGCAAGGTCAGAGGCGGATATTATCATCTTTCCACACTCGACAGTATGCGCGGTAATTACAAGGGCGCTTATGAAAATTATAAGTTATACAGTTTGTATCGCGACAGTCTTCAAAAAGCAGAAACGGAAAAAAAGGAATTGCAGGCTAAAATGCAATACGAGTTTGATAAAAAACAGGCCATTGCAAAGGCAGAAGAGGAAAAAAAAGATGCCGAACAGAAAAGAATCAAGAATCGCCAATATTTTACTATTGCCGGACTGATTGCGCTCCTGCTGGTTATACTGATCATCGCATTAATACAATGGAAAAACAGCAAGCAAAGAAAAAAGAACAATACGTTACTGCAAGGGGAGAAAGAAAAAGTGGAATCTACACTATCAGAGCTAAAATCTGCACAGGCGCAACTCATCCATGCGGAAAAAATGGCT
>DASXOT010000186.1:0-2498 GCA_036494065.1 Chitinophagaceae bacterium | reverse complement strand
CATGGTGTTCGGATTGATGGGCGCGCCTGGAACATATAAGCAGGGGCCAATGGCTGCGGAACCATCGTATGACTTTGCTTGTGGAAGATAGAGCGGGTTTTCACCTTCAATGTCCCGTGAAGACATATCATTTCCAATTGTATACCCCTCAATTGTACCTTCAGAGCAAATAAATAAAGTCAGTTCCGGCTCCGGCACATTCCATTTCGAGTCCTTGCGAATCCTCACCGCAGCTCCGTGACCCACCGTACGATAAGCGGTTGCCTTAAAAAAAAGTTCGGGTCGTTCCGCTTCATAAACCCGTGCATAAAAATCGCCACCTCCTGCACTTTTAGATTCTTCCATTCTTGCCTCACGGCTGCGCATATAGGTAACTCCTGAAGCCCATATTTCCTGTTTACTTATTGGTGCATGAAGATTGGTTTTTATCATTCCCTCGAGGTTAACGTTCGGTCTTAAATTTTTTATTTCATTTTCTATCTTTTCAAAAAGATTTTTTCGATTAACAAACTGATCCCAGTCTGATTGAGAAAGAAAAAATTGGTTGTCCTGGTGAATAACAATGCCGTTGCTGGTTTTATATATCTTCATGATGGTTTTTAGTATTATTGGAACAAGTTAGGGAAATAAATATTTCGATCAACGACTCACGGCAGGCATCCAATGCTTTCTGCAGTTTTACTAAAATTTTGAATTGCACGATAACGGTTCCTTGCAGCCGTGGCAATTCAATTCAGCTTTTCGTTCCAGCTCGAGTAAATGCTCTTAAGCACAAAACAAATAAACAACGCCTAACAAGAGCAATATCGTTTCTTAATTACTGTAATCAAATTCGAGTGACTGATAATTTTAAGAGCCGCCTTTGGAATTTCAGGATTCGGATTCAATGATGATATTTTTCATTGCGGATAATCGTACAGGCTCTGTATACCTGCTCTGCGAGGATCAGTCGAACCAGTTGGTGCGGGAAGGTCAATTGCGAAAGGCTCCAGGTGTAGTTTGCTTTTTTTATTACGGCTTCATCCAAACCAAAAGCACCACCGATCACGAATACAATTGTTTTAGCACTCTCGTTACCGCGAACACGAATAAAACCGGCCAGTCCTTCCGAAGTCATTTCCTTGCCGTGCTCATCCAATGCGACGAGGTAATGATCTTTTTTCAACCAGTCCAGAATGATCTCACCCTCTTTTTTCCTGAGATCCATTTCACTCATCATGCCGGCATTTTTAGGCACAGGAATAATATTCCATTCTACCGGGTAATATTTAGAAATCCTTTTTGTAAAATCAACAACGCCTTCTTTGACATGTGGGTCATGTTTTTTGCCAATTGCCCAGAACTGAAATTTCATTTGATAAAATTACGACACCGACGAATAGTTGTTCAGTTTGAAATAATTTAACACAGAGTCGCTTAGATTGAACAGAAGTTTACCAGGGAATTATTTGATATCACATACGCGTTTTGTGTGAGTATCTCTGTGCACCTCCTTGCTCTCCGATCCTCCGTGCTAAAATTAACCAAGGAGTCACGGAATACACAGAGTTTATGCGGGATAGTTTCGGAATATATCGGCCACAATTGACCGCTGATTTAAAAAATATTTTGTCTCGCCATCTCCGTGTATTCCGTGTTAAAATTAACCACGGAGAAACAGAATACATGGAGGAACACAAGGCCAAACTCCGTGTTTCCCTGCATATTCTCCGCATCTCCATGCTTTTTCTACCACTAATAGGGTTTTTGGGCACGAAGCAAACTATCCTTATTTTTGCGACCCAATAATTTTGGCCCCGTAGCTCAATTGAATAGAGCATCTGACTACGGATCAGAAGGTTTCAGGTTTGAATCCTGACGGGGTCACAAGCCATGAGAAAGGGTTTCAGCAAATGGAATCATTTTCCGTTTATGCAGATTCCGACACATCTCCGACACAACTGTAAAATTAGAGGCTTTTTATTGACACAATGACCGACTAATATGCAACCACTATCATCCATTGAAAAACTTGGACATTGTTTTAAAATTTCTATCCAATGACAGTGCCGAAACCTTTGCCTGTAAGGTCATTCTGAATTATCCTTCACAACAGACCAACTTGAAAAAAGAAGATTTAAAGATGAGTGCCAGGTTCAGGCAGAATACAAATGCAATCAGGCAGAAATTATAGATATCATATTTTTAGAGTAACCAAAACGTCTATGATATGAAATTTTATTTACTTCAAATCGATGAGTCCACGCTGCCTTTCCTTTACATTATCGGTTTTTTTGTATGGCTGATTATTTTGTTTCAGATTATACGATCCGCAACTAAAGCGAAGGCTATTGTTGGTTTAATGAAGGTCCAAGCTGACCTTCTAAAAGAAATTGCTTTGAAAAATGGAGTTGAACAAGAACGGATTGAAGAGATTCTAAAGCAATTTTAAGAAAAGAGACTTGCAAAGCAATTGGATGAATATTTCCCGCAGGCAATTGGTACTGAAATATCAATCT
>DASXOT010000185.1:0-4056 GCA_036494065.1 Chitinophagaceae bacterium | reverse complement strand
ACCGTCCAGTCATTTGACTTGTGACCTTTCTTTATCCATTCATCCATCACGCTGGCGACAGATGGAATGAGTGTAAATTGCACATGGGCTTTCTTCGCAGCCTCCATAAAAAGGCCCGTATCTTTTCTCGCCATTTCAAGCGTCCAGGAGGGCGTTTCGAATTCTCCATCAGCAATTTTTTTCAAGCGCGATTGCAACTGCGAACCGGGGTTCCATGATGAAAATAGCCTGGATACATCATCGGAAGAAACACCAAGCGCTTTGGCAAGCGCCAATGAATCACCTATACTGGTAGTAAAACATACCAGGAAAGAATTACCGATCAACTTCATAGCCGCAGCCCTTCCTATCTCCTCACCAAAGTTGATCAGTTCTCCGGTCATCTTTGTTAATTCGGGTTTTATTTTTTCAATAATTGACTGATCACCTGATACCAGCATATAGCCCGAACTTTCCAATGCATTGGCTGGCCCCATAAAAACCGGTGCGTGCTGGTAGATAAAGCCCCTGTCTTTCCAATATTTGGTTCGTGAAATCGCACCATCCCTGGATGTTGTAGTATGATCGATAATGATAGCACCAGGTGAAAGACCTGGGAGAGCCTGGCTCAACACATCATCCACCGATTCGTCATCCTTTAGGGTCAGATGAATTATTTCCGCGCCTTTCACCGCATCGGCTGGCATAGAAAACGATTTGGCGCCAAAGGCTTCCAGTTCTTTAGCTTTTGATTCAGTTCTGTTCCAGACCTGGAACGAATCGCCTTTTTTCAACAACGCTTTTACAAAATTGGAGCCCAGAAGACCCAGGCCAAGAAATGCCTTCATAAAGTTTGATTGATACTGACCGCATTTATAAATTCAGAGTCACCGCGGCAAAATTAACTACATCTGCATTAAAAAAATGGATGCAATCAAGACTCTGGCTATTTTTACAAAGGGAAGAAGATATTTCTAAAATTACGGGCCCTGGAGAGTCATCGCTTGAAGATATAGACTAAGATAACATGACTTAGGCTTGGTAAATGCGCATGATAACTCAAACGGCAAGGAACATCTTGTAATCATCAGACTTTCATTCCTGCACCCGGGCCCATAATAAATGTTCTTACCACCAGCTAGTTCTTTTAAACGCAGCACTTGCGCATTTCGAACAAATTTCCTAACAGAATTGGCTTTAATGAACAGGAGCCTTTTATCTGATTAAAAGAGATCACCCCAACTAAAAAACGATAGCAAGATATCGCTTCATTACCTATGCGTCGGGCCTAAAGTGGTGAACCTTTGTACATTCCCGGCGGGATAAAGTAACATCGGATAGGTGCCTCTTTCAACACCAATGCTTCCCGAGATGGAGAAAGTTCGCGCATCATTTATATACATCAATCCCAGGTTGACCGATGAGGTCAATCCCAAATACCCAGGCTTGAAACTGTTACCCGGGTAAGACTTTATAATGCCGGGTGAAAGAAAAGAACGATTGAAGTTTATATAAGTAGGTGCGGCAGAAACACTGGCAAAGGCATAAAGATTGTCATTCAACCGGCGGTTTAATTGCAGTGCTACCGGAGCAGATAGTATTGTGGCGGTATTTCCATTAAAAAAATTAAACCCTATGCCGACACCTGTATATGAAGTAAGAAACCACTTCCTGTCTTGCATATTGCGAATAGAATAACTACTATCCTTAACCATTCGGGTGGGAATTTGACCCTGCAGGAGCAGAGAAGACATCAGTATTATGGACACTAGCAGAATTCGCATATCATGCAACTGTAGATAAAATTACGATTTAACGCGCTATTAAAAAATCAAAATCCTTCATCTTCATTTTTAACAGGCTTTGCCGTGGCATTATCCTGTACTTTGTCTCTTTCCTTCGAAACTTGTTTATTCGTTACTACTGATTATTTAACCAAATAACTCACAAATGCAACTTTCTTGCTGTCGGGACTCCATGAAGGAGTATTGATAGTACCCGCTCCGCCAAAAAATACCGCGGTGATATCCTTAATGGTTTTAGTTTTTATATCCATCAATCGAAGTTTGACATTTTTTCCAAATGGATGATTTTGTTTTTCATCTGTAGTATATGCGATGTATGCAATCCATTTGTTGTCTGGCGATGGGTGAGGAAACCAGTTGGCATTTTCATCAAAAGTCATTTGCTTCGGCTTTGAACCATCATTGTTCATTCTCCAGATTTGCATATGGCCCGTGCGGTATGAATGGAAATAGATATACTTGCCATCCGGGGAATAGTCAGGTCCATCATCTAAGCCTTCTGTTTCAGTTAATCTTTTTGGCGTACCACCTTTCGCTGGTATTGTGAAAACATCCAGGTTGCTGAAGTTTGCGCCTCCACAATAAGCTATTGTTTTGCCGTCAGGACTCCAACCATGCCAGAAAGAAAGGTCTTCAAAAGTTAATCGTTTCGGTTCTCCGCCTGTGGCAGGCACTATGTATATATAGAATTTATACTTCTGAAGAGAATGGCCACTGGAGTCAAAATCTGTTATCGCTAACCATTTACCGTCAGGAGAAATTCCGTGATCATCCATAAGATGACTAAGAGAGCCGGTATTAATTACCGTCAATGCTTTCGTAGCCAGGTTAAGCTTATACATTTTGCCCCTGTAGTTCATTACAAGATAATTATCATGGTGCCAGTTAGGGGCTTCAAAGTCGCCCTTGGCGGAAAGTACGGTATCAATTTTTCCGGTTTTTATGTCAACCGTTTGAACATAGCTCGTTGTGTCGGGTCTATTTTGTTCCATGGAAGAAGCGTAAATGAATAAGCAAATGACGATCTGACCAAAGGATCTAAAAAGTTGTAAAGAAATTGGAAGTCGAAACGTTTTTCTCATAAGCTAAAATTACGTTGAGTTGCGCAATCACTGGGGGAACTTTATACCCGTGATGCGTTGACATATCGCAATAAATTTTTCCTGTATAGGGACGTTCTTAGCGGCAGGGATATAATGGGTTTCTCTTTTATGAAAAAAATATCGGCCACTCACACAGGCTGCAGGATTGTTATTTACAGCGAGCCACACCTGCGTTTCAAATCCTTTTTGAAGATCGTCAGGGGCACCCGCACCGCCCATCGCTGTTGGAACCCAGCCGGGGTTAACTGCATTGGAATACACATCTGTCCATTTACGAGCCACCGCCATCGCAAGAATTACGTCATGCAGTTTGGTATCGGAATAGGTTATGTGATTGTTTTTTTCGTTTCTTCCAACTGGTAAATTATCCAGGCAGGCATTACCATGAAGATGCATTCCCGAACTTAGATAGATGAGGCGCTTTGGTTTTTGTATTAAACAGGTTAGGATATAGGGTGCAAGACTGTTTACAGTAAATACTACTGGTAAATCATCTGCATTAACATCTTTCTTGCGTGTGTGATAGACACCTGCATTGTGAATAATCGCATCAAACTTTCCAGAAGCATTAGCTTTTGCCGCCAGCGTCTTCGTCTCATCGATACTGGAAAGGTCGGCAATCAGCACATCAGCGGCGCCTGATACTTTTTGTAAGGCATACTTGCGTCTATCTGCATTGCGGGCATGTAACACAACATGGTGACCCATACTCACCAGCTCTTTTGCTGCCAACTGCCCCAGTCCATCAGTTGAGCCTGTAATGAATATTCTTGCCATTTCATTTCAAAAAAAGTAATCTGAAATAATAACAATCTATGTGCCTGCATATTCTTCATCGGTTACCTTTTCCATCCACTCCACAACTTTACCATTCAGGTTTTCTTGTATAGCAATATGTGACATGCCATTCGTTTTGGTAGCACCGTGCCAATGTTTTTCGTTTGGTTCAAACCAAACTACATCACCTGGATGAACTTCTTCCGCCTTACCATTTTGTTTTTGCACCCAGCCGACACCCGACATAATAATTAAAGTTTGTCCCAGCGGATGTGTATGCCAGGCGGTTCTGGCACCAGGCTCAAATGTAACTATCGCGGCTGCCGCACGTCTCGCATCATTGGCATCAAATAATGAATCTATTCTTACAGAGCCGCTAAACCAATCTTCCG
>DASXOT010000184.1:0-3168 GCA_036494065.1 Chitinophagaceae bacterium | reverse complement strand
TTTTATTGCAACAGCGAGCGGTTTCTTTGGAGGCGTTTGTCTCCCAAACGATCCTTACGGATCTCTAAAATTTGAATAGCTTTTTTGCGGAATTCATCTTCGTACACGAAGACCTTGTTGGCTCTTTGTTCATCCATGATTTGCTTGAATTCCCCTCTATAGCGAATTCGCAGATCTATGATTTGTTTTTGCAGCTCGAGTATATCACCCTTATTCAAGTCCTTATTCTGTTGCCTGATTTGTCTGAACTCCTTGAAGTATCTTACAAAAACAGGGGTGAACTTTTCTGATTCGTTCTTCGAAAGACCCAGTTTGTCCTGGATATATTCAATCATCCGATCTCTTATTTTACCTCCCTTTTCCCCGTTATTATCGTCCTGGGCAAAGGAAGCGGGTCCGGATAGTATAAGGGTCAATATGATTAAATACCTTTTCAAAGCAAGCTAGTTTGTCATCATCACTTCTTCGATATCCTTTGACTGATCATTAAAATCTTTCAGTTCATCTGTCGAAACATCCTGTAGTAATTGTTGCACGTCATCCACTTTCGCGGCAGGCAGAGTGCTGGCCAGCTCTTTTGGGTTCAAGCCGGCGTCCATGACTTCTATAAGGCTATCCGTCTTTTTTACATCATCAATCGTCTTTACTTCCTTTTCCAGTTTTGCGAGTGTTCTGCCAGCAGGGTCACTATGATTATTTTTAAATACAAACAATCCCGTCAGCCCAAGGGCAACGACGATGACGGCCGCGGCCGCGTACTTAAACCATCTATGGCTTATAAGCGAAATAACTTTTGGTTCGGCCTTCTTTTGTTCCGCAGCAACCTTAAAATTTTCGAAATATCCTTCGGGTACGGCATAAACGGGCCTATTAGCAATACTGCTTAATAATGGTGAAAGCGATTCCAGCTCTTCTTTTGGGGTTTGGTAATCCGGGTGGTTGTGAATAACGTCTAATACCCTGGCGTCAAGCCCATCAAAATATCCTACCGGCACCCGGTATGGCATTTCCTTAGGCAAAAAAGATAACCAGCTTACATCTTCATTTTTGATAAGGTTTAAAACCTGGTCTGCCAGTCCATTGAAGTATCCTTCTGGTACAGAATAGGTAACTTGCCCTAAACTGCTCCCCAGGCTGCTTCCTAAGTCATTGAGTTCTTGTATGATATCTTTCTTTGGCATTTTTACGTATCTGAGACGTCCCCCAAACTGTAAAGTTTAATGATTTTTGATGTAATCTTCAATTTTTTTAACCGCGTGATGATAGCTGGCTTTTAATGCACCTTCGCTGGTGTCGAGCACGCGGCTCATCTCCTCATAGGGCATTTCATCATAATACCGTAAGTTAAAAACGATTCTTTGTTTTTCCGGCAGCTGCTGTATGGCTAATTGTAGCTTCCACTCCAGCCTGTTGGCGTCAAAATGGCTGTCAGCTTTCACTTTATTGCTTAGGCCACTTTCTACTTCATCAAGTGGTACTGCGCTTCTTTTTTTCTGCTGTTCAATATACGTCAGGCATTCATTAGTAGCGATACGGTACAGCCATGTATAGAGCTGGCTATCCTCTCTGAAATTTTCAAGACCATTCCACACCCTTATAAACACATTTTGCAATACATCATTGGCATCCTCATGTTCGATCACCATTCTCCTCACATGCCAATATAATTTTTCCTGGTATTTCTTTATAATCGAAGCAAACGCTCTCTCCTTTGTTATTGGGTTTCGGAATTGGACCAATAGTTCACTATCGCTCGCAGCGGTTGAAGACATGCTAAAGGTTTAATAAGTTTAGGATATTGGTACTTAAAATTGGTTTGTTTGTATATTTTTAAATTTCCTGCAATGCGGCCTTCAATTTGCCAGCCGTTATTGGTAATCAATGGTTAAAAATAAAACAGCAGGTTCAATTTTAAAACCAACCTGCCAATTACTTAATAACAATCTCATCCATTCTTTCTTCGGTTAATGGCCTTCTCTGCGGCTGCGATAATATCAGGGATATCCAGTCCATATTTTTTCAATAGTTCTTTGGGGATTCCACTTTCGCCGAATGTGTCCTTAGTTCCTACATATTCAATCGGAGTAGGAATAAATTTAGCTGCCACCTGGGCAATGGCATCACCTAATCCCCCAATGATATTATGCTCTTCGACGGTAACTGCACAACGCGTCTTTTGAAGAGAGTTGATTATCGCATCCTGGTCGATAGGCTTTATGGTATGTATGTTTATTACTTCTACGCTAATGCCTTTTTCCTGCAAGGCAACGCCTGCCTGGATGGAATTCCACACCATGTGCCCGCAACAAAAAATCGTTATATCAGTTCCTTCGCTAAACATTTGGGCCTTTCCAATCTCAAATTTTCCATTGGTAAAGATTGGCCACACTGGTCGTCCGAATCTTAAATACACTGGTCCCACATAATCGGCAATTGCAATGGTCGCTGCCTTTGTCTGGTTATAATCACAAGGGACGATCACCGTCATTCCCGGCAACATTTTCATTAATCCAATATCTTCCAGTATCTGGTGGGTAGCTCCGTCTTCTCCCAGGGTAAGGCCGGCATGTGACGCACAAATCTTTACATTCTTTCCGCTATAGGCGATGCTCTGGCGAATCTGGTCATAAACACGACCCGTAGAAAAATTAGCAAACGTAGTTGTGTAAGGGATCTTTCCACCAATCGTTAACCCGGCTGCTATGCCCATCATGTTTGCCTCAGCAATGCCCACCTGGAAATAACGATCGGGAAATTCTTTAATGAATTGATTTAGTTTTAATGAGCCCGCGAGGTCGGCTGTGAGTACCACCACATTTTCATTTTTGCGGCCCATTTCTACAATACCATCTCCAAAACCGCTTCGTGTGTCTTTATTTCCAGTTGGCTGTATATCCTTTAACATAGTTGAAAAATTAGCGCACAAAAGTAAGTAAAAGCACAATTATCAATTGTTGACCACTTGATTCAATGCCCATATTATCCCGAGGCCTCCCAATTGAAGGTTGTCAGTTCAACTCCCTGGGTTGGCTGGTGAAGATGTTGTTATCCGCCTTTAATCTTTGTTCCCATTTCCATGCAGTGGACATCATATCATCTAAAGAATATTTCGGATTCCACTTTAGAACTTTTTTGGCGAGATCATTATTGGCATAAATGGCAATTATA
>DASXOT010000183.1:0-1885 GCA_036494065.1 Chitinophagaceae bacterium | reverse complement strand
CCGGACTATATTTTTTTCCTGGTCGTTTGTTACTTCGCTGCCACTGTACATTTTAACCAACTGTGCAAAGTCAATATCATTATCAAAAGCCCTATCAACAGCAATTAAATAAGCCTTGTGTCCATCCGTCGTTAATTTTACTCTGTTCTTTAATCTGTTAGCAGCACCATACATAAAATCACAAGCTGATTGAGCATCACGATCACCGACAAACCATGAAACGATTAATTTACTATCTGCATCCAAAATGCGTCACTACCGCACGGGATGATAAACTCCGTGTATGTTTATGATGTGAGCGTACGAGAAGACGTACACACCCTTTTTTATTTTCCTCTTCGAATCCGGATTGCTGTCTCAGATTTTTCTGTCACAATTTCACGTAGTGAAGCGCTACACACCCTGACTTCAGAGTCTTTGACTTAACAAGTTTCAATGGTAATTTCTCCTGCAGGCTTCCGCCTTCCAACAACCTTCTCCCTTCGCCTGCAATGACCGGTTGAACCACAATAATAAACTCATCAACCAGACCAAGCGCTATAAGTTGCGACGGAAGATCCACACCACCAAGCAGGATATATTTACCTTGTTCCCGTTTCAATCTCAGTATTTCGTCCTGAAGTGTATTACGCGCAAGCCTCGATCTTTTGTCTTCAATCTTCTCCAGCGAATGTGAAAAAACCAGCTTATCGGCGGAGTCAAATACCTGGGCAAATTCGGTTTCATCCGGATCTCCGGACTTATTTTTTGCGATATCAGGCCAGTAAGGAACCATCAATTGATAGGTTACCCGCCCATAGACAAGCAGGTCAGCACCACGAATGAGGTCTGAAAAAAATTCAAGTACATCATCACCTGCAGTCATTTTGGTGTGGTCGCAGCAGCCATCAATGGTAAGGTTGATTGCGTAGATTAGATTTCTCATCTGATTGCTTTTAATTTTAATTTTTTTCAGCCATCGTGATAGTGATCATTTTTGAGGATTTATTACTATAAAGATAAACCGCTTCGCTTCAATAAAAGGGCAGAATATGGCAAGAAAACAGTCGGCCTCAGGTGGATAAATCAATTTTATCAGGGCCAAATTCCAAAAGATGATTCGAATTATGTATTGAGTGGTCAGCCCGGAGCTCAGTTGCCCTTCAAAATTTTTATGACTTCCTAAAATGGGAAAGAAATTTCACTCTCCAACAACTCCGCATTAATATTAAAATTGGTGAATTTGCATAAGTCAAAATCATTTAGATGGTTGCGTTAGCTCTATTGTTATTCTAAATCGTGGTATTTTTTTTATTCGTGGAATATCATCTAAAAGTTAAAATTTATGAAAACATGTAGCATTCTTTTACTCGTAATACTATTAGCGTTCTCTTCTTGCAAAAAAAATGATGTTCCAACTGGAAATATGAATAGAGATATCGTTTATCTGGAAACGAACGACCTTAATCAAAATGCAATTCTTGCTTACTGGCAAAAAGATGACAGCACTCTTATCCAACTGGCCGGAAGTCCTTTTCTAACAGGAGGGACAGGAATTGCGAACCCGATGCAGGCATTGGGACCTGACGATGATGACAACCAACTTCTCATTACTTCAAACAAAAACTTTTTGCTTGCAGTAAATCCGGGAAGTAATAATATTTCGGTATTTAAGATCCACGAAGCGGGTATATTGGAATCTGTGGATGGCTCGCCATTTAGCTCCGAAGGGCAAAGCCCCGTAAGCATTGGTCAAAATGGTGACTACATTTATGTCGTAAACAAAGCAGTTGATACAACAAGTGATAAGCAAAATACCATTCCTAATTACACGATTTTTACGCTCGACCAGTCAGGCAGATTACATCATGTTCCTAACTCAACTGTTGAAACAACAAAGGGATCA
>DASXOT010000182.1:0-5953 GCA_036494065.1 Chitinophagaceae bacterium | reverse complement strand
GCGGCTAAGACATAGAAATTTTTTAAAGAGTGGTATATTCTTATGGCAACGCGGCCTCGGTCTCTAAATAATTTAAATCTTTGTGGTAGGTTTCTTCTGAAAGTATTACAGAAATAATTCCGATAGCGACGACGACAATACCTGTGATCCATCCCGCTTTGACGTAATCGCCGGTGGTTATTTGCAATTGTGTAAATAATAAAGAGACAAGATTCAACGAGCCACGCACCATGTTTGGGACCGTTGTGGCGACAGTTGCGCGGATATTAGTGCCAAATTGTTCTGCTGCCATTGTAACAAATATTGCCCAAAAGCCGGTGCCAAATCCCATCAGGGCACAAGCGACATAGAGGGCATTGGCGCTGGAGCCGCCGAGGTTGAAAAACCAGATAATGCCGATCGCAGTAATCACATAATATACATACAATGCTTTTTTCCTGCTTTGGAGCCATTGACAAATAAAACCTGCCAATACATCCCCAACCGAAATAGCTGCATACGCAAACATGACAGCCTTTCCAGGATCAATCGCACCGCTGACTCCTAAATGGGCTCCAAACTCCTTAGAGAAAGTGATCAGTATACCGATCACGTACCAGGAAGGCAAGCCAATTAAAATTGAGGTCAGGTATTTTTTAAGCCGCCTCCCATTTGAAAACAGCATCAGGAAATTCCCTTTGGAAATGTTTTGCCGTTCGATATCTTTAAACATGCCCGATTCGAGAACGCCTACACGCAGCAGCAATAATATAAAGCCTAAACCCCCTCCAATAAAATAACATGTTCGCCATGGAAATTCCTGTTTTAGAAAAAAAGCGACAACAGCTCCTGTGAGGCCAATACCTGCTACCATGGACGTTCCGATTCCTCTTTTCTCTTTGGGAAGCAATTCCGAAACAAGTGTGATGCCGGCACCTAATTCTCCTGCCAGTCCTACACCGGAAATAAATCGGACCATTGCATATTGATCTACGGTTTGAATAAACCCATTTGCAATATTACCTATAGAATAAAGAATAATGGAAGCATACAAAACCTTCAACCTTCCTTTTTTATCACCCAGGATGCCCCAAATGATTCCGCCAATAAGGAGCCCTATCATTTGGATATTAATAATGAACAAACCCTGTTTGGCAATTTGGCTATCATTTAACCCGATCGATTTTAGAGAGGGAATCCTTATAATGCTAAACAACAATAAATCATAGATGTCAACAAAGTATCCCAGTGCAGCAACAATAACAGGGAACGATAACACACTCAATTGTTTTTTATTCATAGTAAGCTCCATGCAGGAATGAAATTAATTCATAGTTCCAAAAAATTCATGTCTTTGCCAAATGTTTCATGAGTAAACCAGGCGGCAACGATCGCAATAGACATGATGATAGTACCGGTGATCCAGCCGCCCATAACGAAATTGCCCGTTGATAAACGCAATCCTTTAAACAACAAAATAATTAACGGTAAAAAACCTCTTACAAAATTCGGAATTGAAATAGCGGCGGCAGCCCTCAAGTTTGTTCCAAACTGCTCAGCCGACATAGTAATGTAAAGAACGGAAACGCCGGAGCCAAATCCGAGCGCACCACAAATAAAGTAGAAACTATCAGTGTTGGGATGATATAGAAAGTAAGCAATGATGAAAACACAAATTATTCCATAAAAAAGAAAAATCGTTTTCTTCCTGCTTTTTATGATATTACTAATGATGCCCGCAGCCAGGTCTCCAAAAGCCAGGCCTACATATTGATACATCACTGATTTTGCGGGATCAATTTCACCAATGCCGAATTCTTTTGCAAATTGGTCGGAGAAAGTGACCAGTATTCCTATCACATACCACACAGGTAACCCAATCAATACGCCACGCAAATACCGGAGGAACCGATCGCGATTGGTTAAAAACATAAAAAAATTACCTCGTGAGATTTCACTTTTCTTTACCTGATCGAATAACGAGCTTTCTAAAAATCCGACACGAAGCGCCAGTAATACCAAACCCATTCCCCCGCCGATATAATAACAAAGACGCCAATCATGAAACCAGTGATTGACAAAATACGCAGTTACTGTGCCCAGCACACCGGTCGTGGCGATGACGGCAGCGGCAATCCCGCGTTTTTCTTTCGGTAATATTTCGCTGGTCAATGTAATACTCGCTCCCAATTCGCCTGCTAAACCCAGCCCCGCGACGAATCGGCATATCGTATATTCTGTAACATTCGTTGCCATACCATTGGCGATGGTAGCAATCGAGTATAAAAGAATGGAACCGAACAAAACGCTTTTTCTGCCCCTTTTATCGCCCATGATGCCCCATATAATGCCACCCAGGAGAATACCGATCATTTGCATGCTAAGTATAAACTCTCCTTTTGTAAAGACAGCATCGCCTGCCAATCCCAGCGATTGCAGGCTGGGTTTGCGTATAATGTTGAAGAGAAGGAGATCGTACACATCGACGAAGAAGCCAAGAGCGCCAACAATTACCGGGAGGGAAAAAATACTAACGTACCGCTTGCCCATCTTCTATGATTGTGAGGATTCCGAGGTTTCCCTCCTTCCGAAAAATAATTTATATAAAACGGGCAGTGTAGTGACGAGGATCAACCCAATGGCTATTACCTCGATATGGTCCTGCAGACTAATATGGAATTTCCGTTTGAACCAGGAATCAAGAAAATAACCGGACAGCATCATAATAGCCACCCAACTGGCGCTTCCGATTATATTAAATAGCATGAAGACCGAACGATTCATTTTTACCATGCCGGCCACAATGGGAGCGAATGTTCGGATGATCGGAAGAAACTTGGCCAGGAAGATGGTACCCTTACCGTACTGGTCGTAAAATGCCCTGGCCCGGACAAGATGTTTCTTTTTGAAAAGCAGCGTATCCCGCCTCTCATATAAAAGAGGTCCCGCTTTTTTGCCAAACCAATAGCCGACCATGTTGCCCAATATGGAAGCAACTATGATCATGAGAATAATCGTGGCATGTGGCCAGTAAAAATCTGTTGGCGTGCCTTGCGGCACACCTACAAACTTGTTAGTTATCTTATCCAGGAAAACGCCAGCAGCAAATAATAAAGAGTCGCCGGGAAAGAAGAAGCCGACAAATAATCCAGTCTCGGCAAAAACGACTAATAACAGGATGTATAACCCTCCATAATCGATTATCCAGTCGATAAAATTCTGTAAAAATCCAAGCAGGTAAATATTCAATAAGCAGTGCATGCAATCAATATCTTTAATTTGTTATGAAGATTTCAGCTCGCCTTCCCATTTGCTCACTACAGTTGTAGCAAGTGCGTTTCCTATCACATTAGTTGATGTTCTCAACATATCGCAAAAATGATCTATTGGCAATATTAAGGCAATTCCCTCTGGCGGGATCCTGAACAATGAACACGTAGCCAGAACAACTACGAGAGAGGCTCTTGGAACTCCCGCAATTCCTTTGCTGGTTAGCATGAGTACGAGCAACATGGATAATTGTGTAGCAACATCCATTTGAATATGATAAGCCTGTGCAATAGCGATGCTGGCAAACGTCATATACATCATGCTCCCATCAAGATTGAATGAATATCCAAGAGGTAAAACAAAGGCAACGATCTTATCCTGGCAGCCAAAACGCTCCAGTTCCTCAGTGAGTTTTGGAAATACCGCTTCGCTACTGGTGGTACTAAAGGCCACTAACAGGGGTTGCGCAATTCGCCTTAATAACCCCCTTATCCGCTTTCGAAGAATCAATGATCCTACTCCAAGCAAAACACCCCACAACAATAATATACCAATGAGGAAATAGAAAAGGTATTGACCGTAAAAACTAAAAACGGCTAATCCTTTTGTTGCAATAACAGCGGCAATTGCACCGAATACACCCAATGGAGCAAACCACATCACATACCCGACCATTTTTAAAATGATATGCGAAGCCGCTTCGAGCGCTTTTATCACGGGCCTTGCGAGGTCAGAAAGAGCGGTAGCTGCAATCCCGAAAAATACACTGAAGACTACGATCTGTAATATTTCGTTATTGGTCATTGCCTCGAAAACGCTTTTCGGAATCACATGCTCAACGAATTTTGACAGCGAGAATTCCTGCGTTTTTCCAATCAGATCTTTGGCACCGGAAGTATCTGCATTACTCAAATCGATAGCATGACCAGGTTGAAAAAGATTAACCAAAAACATTCCCAGCAGCAAGCTTACCAGGGAGGCGCTCACAAACCATAGCAATGCTTTACCGCCCACACGACCCACTGTTTTTAGATCCCCCAGCTTTGCTATGCCGACAACCAATGTGCAGAAGACAAGTGGCGCAATTATCATTTGCACCAGGCGAAGAAAAATAGTGGTGAGAAGCCTGATGTTATCAGAGAATTTGGTGGTGAATTCAGCAGAGCCATTTTCATGAACAAGATATCCGATCATCACTCCGGTGACCATCGCGATGAGGATAAAAACAGTTAGTCGGTTTTTTTTCACAATAACGGGTTTGATAAAGGCCGAAAATCGGAAAAAATATTTAAGACTGAAAACATTTGCGTTCTTATAAAAGATTTATCCCTTACCAAATAATTCTTTATTTTACGACTTTATAATACCAACTTATGAGTCTATTCCGGACTAAATCTCTCGAAGCCTTAATGGCGCAGGCTGCTGATTCCGAAAAGGGATTGAAACGTACGCTTACCGCGTGGAGCCTGATAGCTCTCGGAATTGGGGCTATTATCGGAGCGGGATTATTTGTCAGAACCGCTGCGGCTGCCGGGGGACACGCAGGTCCGGCTGTTACGCTTTCATTCATTATAGCTGCCGTTGGTTGTGCTTTCGCCGGACTATGTTACGCTGAATTCGCTTCCATGATCCCTATTGCGGGAAGTGCCTATACCTACGCTTACACAACAATGGGTGAGTTGATCGCGTGGATCATTGGATGGGCGCTGGTGCTGGAATATGCCCTGGGAGCAGCAACTGTTTCGATTGCCTGGAGCGAATATTTTAATCGGCTTTTTAGCGGTGTGGTGCCGTACGAGTGGTGCCATTCGCCGTTTCAGAAAGCCATTGATGCTACCACCGGGGTTACTCATAATGGTATCATGAACGTGCCAGCTCTTGGAATTCTATTGATACTTTCACTTTTACTCATAAGAGGAACACAGGAATCTGCCTGGGTAAATGCGGTGATTGTGTTCATCAAGGTTTCCATTGTTCTTATTTTTATTTTTATTGGCTGGAGATTTATCAATCCTTCTAATCATACACCTTTTTTCATTCCCGCTAATCAGCCAGCCGCTGAATTGCAGGATGGGTCAAGCTATAGCTACGCGCCCACTTTCAATCACGGTTTTGCAGGCGTACTTCGAGGGGCGGCTATCGTATTTTTTGCCTTTATAGGATTTGATGCTGTGTCAACGGCGGCGCAAGAAGCCAAGAACCCAAAAAGAGATATGCCAATAGGAATACTGGGTTCCCTGGTTATTTGCACCATTCTTTATATACTATTTTCATATGTACTTACCGGTGTGGCTCCGTTTACGGAATTTATGCGCGCAGGAAAAGAGGCTTCGGTGGCTTATGCAGTTGAGCACCATATGACTGGTTTTCGCTGGCTGGCTACGGCTGTAACAATAGCAATACTTGCCGGATTCTCTTCCGTAATACTGGTAATGTTGTTGGGACAAAGCCGTGTATTCTATTCCATGTCAAATGACGGGTTGCTGCCAGGTGTATTTGCTAAACTGCATTCCAGATTCAGAACGCCATATAAATCCAACTGGATATTGTTCATTTTCGTTGGTTTGATCGCCACGCTACTGCCTGGTGACATTACAGGAGATCTTACGAGTATCGGAACTTTATTTGCCTTCGTCCTGGTGAGCGCAGGTGTTTGGATCATGCGTGTGAAACAGCCAAATATAAACAGGCCCTTCAGGGTACC
>DASXOT010000181.1:0-4939 GCA_036494065.1 Chitinophagaceae bacterium | reverse complement strand
AGCTGTTGATGAATATCTCCGATATGGCGATAGAAGCCTTTAATGCCGAAAGTGTGTTGTTACGGGTAATGAAAATGGCGGACAAAATGGATGAAGCCAGTCTAGAACCCTATCTTGATATTGCCAGGACGTACTTATATGATGCAGCAGATAAAATAAACAAAAGCGGCAAAGATGCAATCAACGCTTTTGCGGAAGGTGATGAGCAAAGAATGATCCTGATGGGACTAAAGCGGTTTACAAAAGCAGATCCGTTTAATGCAAAGGAGGCGAGGAGAAAAATTGCGGATAAAATGATCGCTGAAAATAAATACTGTTTCTAAGATCACTCATGACTTAGAAAAGGGCTTTCTTTATCGCGGGTTGTTATTCTTTTCTCGCCATAGATAATGGCCAGTTCCCTGCGGGTATTTTTTAATTCGTCAAGCTTTTTTATTCTTTTCTTTTCAATAAGAATTCCCACAGCCATTAGAAGAGCGGAAATAATGCTGATCAGGTAATATATCAATTGAGCGTCTTCACGATATTGGCGATTTTTTATCAAATAAAAGAAGATATATACCAGACTGAATATACTATAGGACAAAAGAATCGAGGAGATCATTATCGCCTTGCCTAAACTTTTTGAATTAGTGATGGCCAAACGGACATACCTTAAGAAAAACATAAAGCTGATAAGCAGGACGACTGCGATATCAGGACCGAGAATTATTTTAACAGCCTTCACGCTAAATCCAAAAACAACAAAAATAATTGCTTCCAATCCTAAAAATATAAACAGGCCAAGCTTGAGTCGTTTTGTCATCAGAGCTGATGAACTGAAAAAAAGAAAGAAAATAAGCAAAAGCGGCGCATCTAAAAAATTATCAGTGATAGCTATTGATTGGTATACGGTTGCCGGGGCGGTTATGATAGCTTGTTTCATCAGTGTAGTGACGAAAACAATTAAATAATATATAGCAATAGCGAGGAAGCTCCTATTATTGAATAACCGAAGAACAATAATGAGAGCAATAGGTATAAATAAGGCAATTGCAGATGTGACCCCAATTGCTGAACTCAAATTCATATTCGAAATGATTTTACTAGGATAAGGATTAACCTTTAGTTTATTCGGAGGTTATAACGCATCACAAAAATGACATAGTGTATACGCAAACGTTTTTCTGCCGAAATTCAGGGAAACCGCTGACCTGCGGGTAATTCTACGATTAGTTAGCTCAGGTGTTTTTATGGTATCTTTCTATTATGAAAAAATTCATAGTTTTTTTCATAATTATTTTGTGCTTAAACTGTGCCGGTCAATCCTCTTTTTTGGTGGGAAAAACTACTGGGCCACTGCCTTTTCTGAAATATGGCCTTGGCGACGATCGGTTGGGAGGAGCCAAACTCGGTTTTGTCGACAGTAACGTGGTGGTGAAGGTAGTAGACAGTGCGAAGGACGATTATAAAGTACAATTGTCGAACTATCATTCCGCGTGGCTTCCGAAAGTAAACTTCAAAGCAGACAGCTCGGCTCATTTGCGGCCTTATTATCTGACAAGCAGTTGGAAGGTCTTTGGTGATAATAAATACGATTATGCGACCATCCTGCTCGATGAAAGATTACCCTATCATAGTTTCGAGGAAATTGATCCGTCAAGAATCATTGTGGATGTTTTCGGCGCGACCAGCAACACCAATTGGATCATGCAACTTTCAACTGCAAAAGAAATCAGAAATGCATATTATGAACAGATAGAAGATGATGTTTTTCGGATTACTATTGAACTGCGGCATCAACATTGGGGGTATTTTATTTATTATGATAGCACAAAGCTTGTTATTCGTGTAAAACGGCAACCCGCCAAATTGACTCCACAAAATTTATTGGTAGCGATTGATGCGGGGCATGGCGGAAGCAACGCCGGTACCAGTGGCACCAATTCAGGCATAGTAGAAAAGGATTATACACTAAAAATAGCGAAGGCGCTTGAGAAATACCTAAAGGTGCAAAAGGTGAAAACATTTATGACGAGAACACAGGATACTGACCTAACGATGATTGACAGAACATTGCTATTGCGCCAGGCTGATCCAAATCTCCTTGTGAGCATTCACTTGAATTCAGCGGGCAGCGACACAGTAAAAGGAGTGAGCACCTATTATCGTTATATCGGTTTTCGTCCACTATCACAAGCCATACTAAAGAGAATGGAGGAATTAAAATTGAAAGAATGGGGCAATATAGGTGCATTTAATTTTTCGCTAAGCGGACCGACAGAATATCCGAATTGCCTGGTGGAAATAGGCTTTTTGAGTAACAGGGAGGATGAACGAAAAATTTTAGATCCAAAATTTCACAAATTGATAGCCCAGAAAATTTACCTGGGCATTAGCGATTGGTTGAAAGGATTAAAATAGATCATTTTTTTAGTTTCATCGCGGCGGCCTCGTCCAGGAACCAATAAAGTTCTCCATTGGCTGGCTTTATTACCTGTGCGGGATACACATCCGGATCATATTCGTCTTCAAGAACATGAGCAACCGCGTTCGCTTTGTCGCTGCCGCTGACTAAAAATGCAATTTTCTTCGAGAGGTTAACAATAGGAGCCGTGAGTGTAATGCGTTCCATATTTACTTCCTTAACGAAGATAGATCTGACCAAACGATCTTTCTCGTGAATGACTTCTTCGTTTGGAAACAAGGAAAGCGTATGAGCATTGTCACCCAGACCGAGAAGCACCAGGTCGAATGAGTGATGAGTGGTGAGTGATGAGCTGGAAATTGTCTCCTGCAGCATATCTCTTGTGCCTTCGGCAAAATATTCCTTCAGGATATTTTCATATTCATTGGCTGATTTCTCCGGATTGATATCTGTTCGCATGATGTGAATTTGTGATTGAGGAACGGCTACATAATTTAACAAGGTATCGAAGGCCATTTTCGCATTATTGCGACCATCTGTGAATGGAACATAGCGTTCATCGCCCCAGAAAACATGAAGTTTTTGCCAGTCGATCTTATTTTTGAATTCCGAAGAAGCCAATAATAAATGTAACTTTTTAGGAGTGCTGCCACCGGACAGGGCAATCGTAAACCGTTCCTGGAGTTGTAATGTTTTATGGATGTAATCAACCACCCATTCGGCAATATGCCAACTTAATTCTTCAATATTTTTAGAAACATTAATAAGCATTGGTTTATTTTTTATACGGCTAAATTCTCAAGCCCTGACCAGTTAGGTCGTTATTCCTTTTCCTTTGTCGGTAGTGTTACCCAATGATGTCCATCTTTTGCAATGAGTGCTTCCGCATCTTCAGGACCCCAGCTACCGGGAGTATAATTTGGGAAATCAACCGGTTTGCGATGATCCCAGGCATCCATAATAGGAGTGATAACCCGCCATGCCGCATCCACCTGGTCTGCACGCATAAATAAAGTAGGATCTCCTTCCATTACATCTTCCAATAAAGTTTCATAAGCCTCCGGTTCTTCTTCATGATAGGCTTCAGCATAACTGAATACCATATCCACAGGGTTTAAGATCATGCTTGGTCCGGGGCGCTTTGCCTGGAAACGAATGCGAATATCCATATCGGGTTGAATGCTGATGGTAAGGCGATTCGCGCGCCATGAATCAGAGGCCTCCTCCGGAAAAGCGTAGTCAGGCGCCGGTTTGAATTGAACGGTGATCAAAGTTGTTTTTTCATGAAGATATTTTCCTGTACGTACATAAAAAGGAACATTTTGCCAACGCCAGTTATCAATGAAGAACTTCGCGGCCGCGAAAGTTTCTACCGGTGAATTCTTATTGACATTCTTTTCCTGTCGATAACCCTGCACCTTTTCAGACTTCATCCATCCATTCGAATATTGACCACGGACGGCGTGGGTATGTACATCCTCATTACTGAATTTCCGGATAGCATTTAAAACGTCTACTTTTTTGTTTCTTATTTCATTGGCATCAAACGAAACGGGCGCTTCCATAGCAACCATGCAGAGTACCTGCAGAATGTGATTCTGCACCATGTCTCTCAAAGCGCCGGCCTGTTCATAATAACCACCGCGGTCTTCCACACCCACTGTCTCTGCTGCCGTTATCTGTACATGATCTATGTAGTTGCTGTTCCATATTGGCTCAAACAATGCATTGGCAAACCGCAGTGCCAGGATATTCTGGACTGTTTCCTTACCCAGGTAGTGATCGATGCGATAGATCTGATCCTCTTCAAACATGCTGCCCAATAAATTGTTCAATTCCTGTGCACTTTCGAGATCGTGCCCAAATGGCTTTTCAAAAACGATTCGTTGAGTTTTCCCGTCGGCACAAAGTTTTTGATTATATAATTTCTTTGCGATGTCAGGAGCCAGTTGGGGGGCTACTGCCATGTAATAAATAACGGTAGGTTTTTCCTTCCAGCTTTTGCTTATGTCTCCAATCCATTTGCCGATTTCTCCGAAAGCTGAATCACCTTTGACATCCACCGCCAGGTAGCAAACTTTTTCAGAAAACTTTTTCCATTCTTCATCATGATTCTTGCGCCTCGAAAATTCTTTTACGCCTTTCAATAAATGCTCCCGGTATTTTTCATCTCCTCCATAATCAGTACGGCCAATCCCAGCCACTACAAATTCATCGGGCAAATAATCATCAATAAACAGGTTAAATAAAGCTGGTATCAATTTGCGACTGGCCAGGTCACCACTTCCGCCAAAAATGATCATTACTGTAGAAGGTAATTTTTTCTGAGCTTTCATTTTTTTATGTTTCTGTGTTATTCAATTGTCAGTGGTGAATTGTCAATTGTGAATGGTGAATTGTGAATTGAATGGTCATTTGGCATCGGTAAATACCTTTAATCATCGACCATGGATTGACAATTCACAATTGACTACGGTTTATGGTCCACTTCTTCTTTTTTATGTTCCGGTAATGGCTGCCATTCGTTATGGA
>DASXOT010000180.1:0-6044 GCA_036494065.1 Chitinophagaceae bacterium | reverse complement strand
CCGACAGATTGCCGGCAGAAGGAAGATTTTGTTTGGATGCGTAAGCATTTAATCCAAATACATAAGGGAGTGACCATGCCGTAATATCATAAGTGACGGAATCCACTAACTTACCATTGGGTTCAAATAAGACTTTTATTAACGCAGATTTTGGTTGCTGGCTGGAAACAAGTATGTCATTCACATCAATCGTGAAATTTTCATTCTTCCTGCTGTTATAATTATACCCGCTCGCACTTCCGGCTTTGGCTGCGGTGTAAGCGATCTTATTACGGTCGAGCAATTCTAAAACCGGTTTTATTTTTTGCTCATCATTTGGCGAATTTTTTATGATGTATGATTTATATTCTCCCACACCATTCGTTACTGCATCATTGAAAAATTTATGAAATTCTTTAATGAGCCTTTCGGCATTTTGCGAAGACATTTCAATCGTACTTAACGAGGTGGTATAGTGATGCAGCGCGCGATCTACAAGTGTAAGTGTATCTCCATCATCCATAAGTATACCCAGGCCGCTCCGGCTGTTGCCCGCCTGTTCATTCGTCATCCCGATCGCGCCATTATACAATGGATAGGTGTCTCCATAGGAAGGATAAAATAAATCAAACTCTTCCTTCGTGAAATACAACCAGCCATTTTCATCAAAATATTTTGCATCGTTTTTTCCAATGGTCACCTGGAATTCCCGCTGCCACGGTGTAATCACTTCATGATAAGGCTCGGCTGCAGGTGCGAAATAATAAGGATTGTTTACGCCCTGTTCGTGGTAGTCAACATGGATCTGTGGCAGCCAGTCGTTGTAAAGCTTTAATCGTTCCTGCGACTCGATCTGTGTCTGCCATGCCCAATCGCGGTTAAGATCAAAATTGTAATGATTTGTTCTTCCGCCCGGCCAGGGTTCAAAATGCTCACGTGCGACCAGGGAAGGATTATAATCTTTACCGGCAATAGAGTTGAACCAATTTACATACCGGTCGCGACCATCTGGGTTGACACAGGGATCGATCACTACAACTGTATTCTTTAACCATTCTTTAGTTTTTGTGTTTGAAGGATCGACCAATGAATATAAAACCAGCATAGAGGCTTCCGTCGATGAAGCTTCGTTGCCATGAACATTGTAACTAAGCCAGACGATGACAGGCGCGCTTTCAGAAGCATTTGTTTTATCACCTTCATTGGCCAGGCGCAAATTATTCTTCCTGATGTTATCAAGGTTTTGAATATTCTCGGCGGATGAAACAAACGCAACCATCAATGGTCGTCCTTCGTTTGTTTCACCATATTGTTCAAGCTTTACCTCGGAAGCCGCATTGGCCGTAACATGCTGAAAATAGTTTATCACTTTAAAGTGGGGCGTATAATGCGTGCCTACCTTATATCCTAAAAACTGTTCGGGAGACTTCAATTGTGCCTTGGCAGAAATAAATAACAAAAAAGACAGAAAGCCTGTAATCAATTTCATCATGCTATGGAGGTTTGTGCAGCAATTTAGGAAAGTACCCGGATTTATATCTATGCTTCTATTGATAAAGTTTTTGCCCTTTGATTTAAGAGGCCTTAGTAATTTTAGGTATGAAAAAAACTTCTCTTTTTATTTTTTGCTGCATTCTGCTAATGAACTGCCATTCTCCGGATAAAAAGATCGTTGATTCAGCAAACCTGGATCCCTACCAGTATGCGATTCAAAAAAAGATCGTCGCTGAAAATGGTGCAGTCGTTTCAGCTCATACACTTGCGAGTAAAGTCGGCATTGATATTTTAAAAGAGGGTGGTAATGCCATTGACGCAGCTATTGCCACCCAATTAGCGCTTGCGGTGGTATTTCCCGTTGCTGGCAATCTTGGCGGCGGCGGTTTTATGGTGGCCCGGTTGAGCAATGGAAAAACCCTGGCCCTTGATTATCGCGAAACAGCGTCTTCTCTTGCCAACAGGGACATGTACCTGGATGAAAAAGGAAATGTAATTCCCGGCAAGAGCCTGGATGGACACCTGGCATCGGGAGTTCCGGGTGTTATTGCAGGATTGTTTGCAGCAGCGCAATATGGAAAACTGCCTTTTGAAAAATTGATACAACCAGCCATCGATCTGGCTGAGAAAGGTTTTGTGATCACCGCCAGTGAAGCAATATCATTTAATAACATTCAGCCTGATTTAAAAAAATATAATTCGGTGATGCCGGTTTTTGTGAAGGAAAATTGGAATGCAGGCGATACGCTTATTCAAACGGATCTGGCCAATACATTAAAACGAATTCGTGATAATGGTCAGAAAGGGTTTTATGAAGGAGAAACGGCCACGTTGATCGTAGAAGAAATGAAAAGGGGAAAAGGCATTATCAGCCTTGACGATTTAAAAAATTATAAAGCGAAATTCAGGGATTCTCAAGTATTCGCCTATAAGGGATACAGTATAGTGGGTATGCCAATGCCCAGCAGCGGTGGCATTTTATTGAATCAAATGATGAAGATGATCGAAAACAAAAACATAGCTTCAATGGGTTTTGAATCTGCTGCCGCCGTTCAACTAATGACCGAAGTGGAGAGAAGAGCCTTTGCTGATCGTGCAAAATATATGGGTGACGCCGATTTTTATAATGTACCTGGGAAGACTTTAGTGAGTGAAAAATATTTGAGTGAACGCATGAAAGATTTTAAGGCAGGGGTCGCCGGCAACAGCGAAAAAGTGCAGCCAGGCGAGATACCTCAAAAAGAGAGCAAACAAACGACGCATTTTAGCGTGATCGATAAAGACGGAAATGCAGTTGCTGTCACCACAACATTAAACAACGGTTATGGGAGCAGAACAGTTGTAGGCGGTGCAGGGTTTTTCCTGAATGACGAAATGGATGATTTTAGCGCCAAACCCGGAGTGCCGAATATGTTTGGTGCCGTTGGTGGAGAAGCCAATGCCATCGCCCCTGGTAAAAGAATGTTGAGTTCTATGACTCCCACTATTGTATTAAAGGACAATAAACCCTATATCGTGCTGGGAACACCCGGAGGAACAACCATACCCACCTCCGTATTTCAGACATTGGTGGACATCCTCGAATTCAACATGAATACGGAAGACGCGGTAGATAAACCAAAATTTCATCACCAATGGTTGCCTGACTCACTAAATGTTGAAAAAGGATTTCCTGAGAACACCATTGACTCGCTACAGAAAATGGGGTATAAAATAATCCGGGTAGAATCGATTGGAAGAACTGAAGTCATTAAAGTTTTGCCCGAGGGAAAATTTGAGTCCATTGCTGACGGGAGGGGAGAGGATGATGCAGAAGGGTATTAAAATTTAAAATGCAAAATGAAAAATTAAAAAAGTATCTATGACTATTGGAACCTCGTATCTCGTTACTGTTATAAAAAGATTGAAGTATTACAAAGAGTTAGGCGAAAAAACGTTTGCCCAGTTGGAGGATAACGATTTTCACTGGCAGCCTTCATCCGAATCAAATAGTATCGCAGTAATCATTCAACATGTGGCTGGAAATATGATTAGCCGATGGACAAATTTCCTGGCCGAAGATGGTGAGAAAGATTGGCGCAATCGCGACGGTGAGTTTGAAATACACGCGCAATCAAAACAGGAATTGATCGAAGTATGGAACAAGGGCTGGGATTGCTTTTTAAGCACACTTGATTCACTTAGCGAGTCCGATCTTTTAAAAATCATTTATATCCGCAAGGAATCCATGACCGCGATCGATGCTATTAATCGTCAACTGGCACATTACCCTTACCATATCGGGCAAATTGTTTACATAGGTCGAATGATAAAAAACGAGGACTGGAAGAATTTATCCATTCCAAAAGCGAGCTCGCAGCAGTATAACCAGGGAAGCCAGTTGAAAGATCCAGCGAAGAAATTCTGAAGCAGGCAAGGGACGAGATAGAAGAACGAAGTTGTATGGTGAAAAGCTCATTAACCAAAATTTATCTCTATTTTTACCCCGTCGCAACCGTCTTTTCAGTCCCCCCAATCTTTCCTATGCAATCTTGTCTCCCTAAGCCTGTGAAGAAATAGGGATATCGACAATAATTAACACACGAGTAAGTACAAACATGAAAGGAATATTAATTTTTCCCCTGGCCTTTTTATATACAATTACGGCTCAGGCCCAGGTAAGTTTCGGAATTTTTGCGGGGCCGCATGAGTCTTCGGCGATCTATTCTGTAAAAAACACGAAACAATCAACCGATTATAAATTTGGTTTCCACATTGGTGCTGAATTCAAAATTCCTTTCGAGAACAAGTTGTCTTTTAGCCCGGCTGTTTCTTACAGGGAACTTGGTTATAAAGTTGTTTTTAATACTCCTTCTTATCCACCAGATCTGCTGGCCATCAATAATAACACCCGCTTCCATGAAATGGATCTCGATTTCTTATTACAATACGATTTTGGAAAAAAGCCCGGTAAGTTTTTTTTGAAAGCGGGGCCTTCCCTGGGATTAATTGTTGCAGGCCAGGAGCATTTTGACTTGGCAACTGGCGAACATGTAGATCGTCCAATGAAATTTAGCGTACTAAATAGTTATGGCCGTTATGGAGCAGCAGTAGTTGTTCAACTTGGTTTTGAAACAACACATGGCCTCGTCATCCAGGCTGACTTTGTTCAGGACCTGATCAGTATGAATAATGAGGAGGAAGGACCCTCGATCCGCAACCGATTGCTTGGGATCACTATTGGTAAGTATCTCAAATCAAAAAAGAAATAACCTATGTGGCCCTATGTTGCTATGGGTCTATGTTGTAAAAATCAAATTAAGGTAACTGCCTTTGAATTTGAAAAGCTAACCGCACAGACGCATTAGGTACAATAGGGACATATAGGGTTTACGTATCTATTTGAAAGCAGGGTGATATTTTTCAAGAGTTGTTCTCAAAAATTCCCGATCAAGATGTGTGTATATCTCAGTGGTTGTAATACTTTCATGACCAAGCATCTCTTGTACCGCCCGGAGATCGGCGCCGCCCTCGATCAGGTGTGTAGCGAAAGAATGACGAAATGTATGAGGCGAAATATTTTTTTTGATTCCGGCTTTCCTGACCAGGTCCTTAATGATCAAAAAGATCATAACTCTTGATAGTTTAGTCCCCCGGTTGTTAAGAAATAGAATGTCTTCGTTGCCCGGCTTCGGCGTTATATGCACCCTGATCTTGTTTTTATAGATATTGACATACTTGACTGCGCTTCGCCCAACAGGTACTAATCGTTCCTTGTCGCCCTTGCCAATAACACGAATAAAACCGACATCAAGATGAAGGCTGGATATTTTTAAATTCACAACTTCGCTCACCCGAAGCCCACAACTATACATCGTCTCAAGGATAGCTTTGTTTCGTCCTCCTTCTGGTTTGCTCAGATCGATTTGCGAGATGATATTTTCGATCTCATCAAAGCTTAGAACGTCGGGCAATGCTCTTTTTAACTTGGGTGCTTCCAGCAAGAGCGTAGGATCTTTCGTCACAATATTTTCAAGTAGACAGTACTTATAAAATGCCCGGATACCTGAAATGATCCTTGCTTGTGAAGCAGGCGTAATGCCCAATTCATTGATCCATCGAAGGAATTTCTCAAGATCTTTTAATTCAATTTCCGATGGCGATTTGGATAGTGCGGCTTGTAGCAAGTAATCAGTCAGTTTTTCAATATCGTGGAGATATGCATCCACTGAATTGTCCGAAAGAGATTTTTCCAGCTGCAAATAAGACTTGAACCCTTTTTTGTAAGACTCCCACATTGACGGTTAAATTCAAAAGAACACTATAAACTAATCGTCTTCTCCAACTCCTTCCACTCTCCATTGATCTTTGCCTTTGCCCAAATCCTGTTGCGGGTGATATTCACTGAATCAAGTGTTTCGTGTATGGCGTCAAAATCAAAATCGAGCGCTTTGCCAAAAGTCATGTTCTCTTGTTTGCCGGTGGAAATATCCTCCACGATGATATTGCCCTTGTCAGTATAAGCCAACAGGCTATCAGCAACCGAAAATTTAGGATCAAAATTATTGATAGCCGTCGATGACTTCATAAAG
>DASXOT010000179.1:0-6627 GCA_036494065.1 Chitinophagaceae bacterium | reverse complement strand
GCCTATTAGAAAAACATTTCAAATTACAAATTACTCATCAGCGATCATGATATATAGAAGCAAAGCTCCATTGAGAATTGGATTAGCCGGCGGCGGTACGGATGTAAGCCCTTACAGTGATCTGTATGGTGGCGCTATTCTGAACGCCACTCTATCGCTATACGCACATGCGACCATAGAACCTACAGAAGATGGAGGAATTGTCTTTGACGCGATCGATCAACAACAACAGGAATGTTTTGAACATCTTTCAGAAAATGAGCCACTGCCAATAAATGAAAAATTAATTTTATTGAAGGGTGTTTATAATCGAATTCAAAAGGACTATGGTGTCCAGGCAAAGAATTTTCGCTTGTCTACATTCGTGGATGCACCCGCCGGCTCGGGATTGGGAACTTCGTCAACACTAGTGGTTGCTATCATTGGCGCATTTGCGGAAATGCTGAGATTACCTTTAGGTGAATACGACATGGCGCATTATGCTTATCAAATTGAGCGAAAGGATCTGGGACTTGCAGGCGGTAAGCAGGATCAATATGCAGCTACTTTTGGCGGGGTCAACTACATGGAATTCTATAATGAAGATAAAGTGATAGTGAATCCACTTCGCATAAAGCAACAATACTTGTTTGAGCTCGAAAATAATCTGTTACTATATTATACGTCCAAAAGCCGCGAGTCGGCAAAAATCATCGAACAGCAGGCAAATAACGTAGTAACGAAGAAAGAAGCGTCCATTGAGGCCATGCATCAATTGAAACAGCACGCGCAAATGATGAAGGAAGCATTGCTAAAGGGCCGCTTGCATGAGATAGGCGAAATCCTCGATTTCGGATTCCGACAAAAACGAAAAATGGCCGCAGGCATTAGTAATGCGTTGATGGATGAAATTTATGAAACAGCTAAAGGTGCCGGAGCCACGGGCGGTAAAATATCGGGAGCAGGCGGCGGCGGATTTATGATCTTCTATTGCCCGGGGAATACAAAATACACAGTAGCAAAAAGCCTGGAAAAATTTGGCGGAGTTCATCGAGGCTACCAGTTCGTCGAACACGGCCTGATGACCTGGACAGTATAAAGAATTATTGCAAACAATGATTTCAAAGATTTTGTACGATTAAAAGAAATAAGGAACCAGGATTGTATGAGCAAAATAAAAACTATTATTCAAGCCTCGATCGAGACAAAAAAACAATTGCTGCAGGATGATCAATTGATCGCAACGATAGAAGGGGTTGTGGATACAATCGTAACAGCGTTTAAAAATGGGAAGCACGTTTACTTCTGTGGCAACGGCGGCAGCGCAGCCGATGCGCAACACCTTGCCGCGGAATTTTCCGGGCGTTTTTATAAGGACCGAAAAGCACTGCCTGCCGAGGCCTTGCATTGCAATACTTCCTATCTGACCGCTGTTGCCAATGACTATAGTTATGATGTAATTTATTCAAGAATGATCGATGGGATCGGTAAAGAAGGTGATATATTGATCGGTTTGTCAACGTCGGGCAATTCAAAAAATATTGTCAGGGCCTTTGAAAAAGCAAAAGAAAAAAAGATAATCACCATTGGTTTCACAGGTAATACCGGTGGTGACATGCGGTCACTGAGCGACCACTTGATCAATGTTCCCTCCATAGATACGCCTCGTATACAGGAAAATCATATTCTCCTGGGACATATCGTCTGCCAACTAGTAGAAGAAAAATATTTTGCCTAACTCATGCCCGTCAAAGAGTGTATCATATTAGCAGGAGGATTGGGCACAAGACTTCGCAGTGCGGTTTCCGAAGTTCCCAAATGCATGGCGCCGGTTGCAGGACAGCCGTTTCTTAAATACGTGATTCGATACCTCCTCTCCCAGGGGGTTGAAAAGTATATTTTTTCGCTTGGCTACAAACACGAAATCATCGAAGACTTCCTTAATAAGGAATTTCCTGCTCTCGACTACCAGGTTTCCCTGGAAGATGAACCGCTTGGCACAGGGGGCGCGATACAACTTGCGTGTAAAAGAGCCATTGAGCCTAACATAGTTGTTGTCAATGGAGACACTATTTTTAAAGCGGACATAAAAGAAACCTTCGCCATTCATAAGAAAAAAAAAGCGGAGTGCACCCTCCTTTTAAAACCAATGAAAAATTTTGATCGGTACGGCGTTGTCGAACTGGAGAGCGATCATTCTATACATAATTTCATAGAGAAACAATTTTTTCAAAATGGGGATATTAACGCGGGCCTTTATATTTTAAATGTCCAGGATTTTCTTAACAGGGGTTTACCTTCCAGGTTTTCTTTCGAAAAAGATTATCTCGGGGAATTCCTTCTTTCAAAAAAATTCTTCGGTAACATTCAGGACGTCTACTTCATCGACATCGGCATTCCGGAAGATTTTATAAGAGCACAGGATGAATTAAAACAAATCCCTTTTCATCTGGAAAATATTAAGCAAGGCTGGACCCTCTTTCTCGATCGTGACGGCGTGATCAATTATGAAAAAGAAAACGATTATATACTCAATTGGGATGAATTTGAATTTTACCCTGGAGTCACTGAAGCCATCCAACTCCTCTCTGAAAAGTTTGAAACCATTATTGTGGTCAGCAACCAGCGCGGCGTAGGAAGAGGTTTAATGACAGAAGCCAATCTTCTCGATATCCAAAATAAAATGAAGATAGAAGTCGAAAAAGATGGCGGTCGCATTGATAAAATCTATTATTGCATTTCCACAGATGCGAAGAATTTCTGTCGCAAACCAAATCCAGGCATGGCTTTGCAGGCCAGCAAAGATTTTCCCGCTATTGAATTTTCGAAAGCAGTCATGGTTGGTAATAAGCTCAGTGATATGCAATTTGGCCGCAATGCGGGAACCTACACGGTTTATTTAAAAACGACTCATCCACATCAAATGCTTCCGCATCCAGATATCGATCTAAGCTTTAACTCCCTGCTGGATTTTGCCAAAGCTTTGTAAAATTTCAAAATGCCGCACTTTTTGCGGGCATTTGCCGTTATTCCATCTGAATTACACAGTAACTTTGCATTGATATGATCAAATCAATCCTTTGTAAAAAACTCTTTAAACTTCTTACCCTATTTTTTGCAGTAATTTTTATCAGTCAATTAATCTTAGCTCAACGAATCATCCCGGCAGACAGAAAAAACCTGGAAGTCAAAGAAGACTCACTAAAAAACCTCGCATCTGATATTCTCCTGGACAGTTTTACAGCTCGTCGGATGCGTTCGGACAGCCAGTTTATTCGAACACTGGTGCGGGCATTGCAAATAAAGAATTCTTTTTATTATCCATTTCAATCAGTGCAGGGTGTTTCGAAACTCTATGCACCTGACAGCAGTTTTAGAATTTTTACCTGGAATATTTCTTTTGACGATTATTATTCGCGCCAACGTGGCGCGATACAGATGAGAACAAATGATGGCTCGCTAAAGCTGTTTCCCCTCCGTGATTTTTCTGAATTTACGCCGGCCGCTATGGATTCAGTGCGTACAAAGGATAACTGGATTGGAGCTGTTTATTATGATGTTGTCAAAACAACTTACAACAATAAAAATTACTATACACTTATCGGCTATGATGATAATAGTGCGATGAGTAATAAAAAATGGATTGAAGTTTTATCTTTTGATGGGAATGGCCAGCCTATTTTTGGTGGCCAATATTTTAATTTCGGCAAAGACAGTGTAAAAAGAGAAAACGAATATCGTTTCAGTTTGGAGTACAAAAAAGAAGCCCGCGCCATTTTAAAATATGATCCTGAGGACAAATTGATCATTGTGGATCATTTAATATCGGAGACGGATGAGCCCGATAATAAATGGACATATGTTCCGGATGGAGACTATGAAGCTTTCAAATGGCAGAATGGCCAATGGGTCCATATCGATAAACTATACAACTTCAAATTGAAAGAAGGTGAAGCTCCTGTTGGCGATCCGCTATTGGACCCGAAAGGAAATGTGGATGAAAAAAAGCTGCAGGATAAATCTGATCAAAACAAGAGCAAAAAAGGCAACAATTAATGCCTCTGTTGAATTAGGGAGCAAACTTTAAGCTGCGAGCTGTTAGCTATGAGCGTGTTGGAATTTTCTATTAAATGAATGAGCTACGGAACTAAACGGCAATCATCCTGTACTATTGGCAGCAGGCGGTGATTTTATGATGTGCGAGAATACACTAGTCATCTAATTTTAAAACGGCTAAAAATGCTTCTTGTGGTACTTCTACATTCCCGATTTGCCGCATGCGTTTCTTGCCTTCTTTTTGTTTTTCCAATAATTTTCGCTTTCGGCTGATATCGCCTCCATAACATTTTGCCGTCACATCTTTCCGCAAGGCTGAGATAGTTTCCCGGCTGACGATCTTTGCTCCGATCGCAGCCTGGATCGCGATTTGAAATTGTTGACGGGGTAATAACTCTTTTAACTTCTCACAAAGTTTTCGTCCAAAATCCTGGGCGCGGCTACGATGAATCAGGGCGCTTAACGCATCTACTTTGTCGCCGTTCAATAGAATATCCATCTTAACAATATCACTGTCGCGATAGCCGATGGGATGATAATCAAAAGAAGCATACCCGCGCGTTTGCGATTTTAATTTATCGTAGAAGTCAAAAACTATTTCGGTCAACGGCATTTCAAAAAACAGTTCTACCCTTGTTTGAGTAAGGTAATGCTGATTTAGCAAGATACCGCGTTTGCCCAGGCATAAGGTCATGATATTGCCGATATATTCAGGCTTACTAATGATTTGCGCTTTTATAAAAGGCTCTTCGATCCGATCAGTCTTGACAGGGTCAGGAAATTCAGTGGGATTATTGACGATGACCTTTTCTCCCCTGGTCGTGTATGCAATAAAACTCACGTTAGGAACTGTCGTTATCACCGTCTGGTCAAATTCCCGTTCCAACCGTTCCTGGATAATTTCCATGTGAAGCATCCCCAGGAAACCACATCGAAAGCCAAAACCAAGCGCCTGGGATGTTTCCAATTCAAAAGTAAGAGCCGCATCATTCAACTGCAATTTGTCCATGCAGTCACGCAATTCACCAAAATCGTCGGTATCAACAGGAAAGATTCCTGCAAATACCATCGGCTTTACTTCTTCGAAACCCTGAATCATCTGAGGGTTAGGATTGCTCGCTAAGGTGATAGTGTCGCCCACTTTCACTTCTTTTGCATTTTTAATACCGGTGATAATATACCCAACATCCCCGCAACCAACTTCGGGTTTTTCGGCCATTTTTAATTTCAAAATACCCACTTCATCGGCTTCATATTCCTGCCCGGTTGAAACAAATTTTACTTTGTTTCCCTTTTTTATACTGCCATTTAATATTCTATAATAAACGATAATGCCCCTAAAAGAATTAAACACGCTATCAAAAATCAGGGCCTGCAATGGAGCCAACGGATCGCCTTTGGGCGGCGGAATTCTCTTTACAATAGCTTCCAGGATCGCATCTATCCCCACACCCGTGCGACCGCTCGCGAGCAAAACTTCTTCGGGCTTACAGCCGATCAATTCTACGATCTGGTCCTTTGTTTCTTCGATCATTGCACCATCCATGTCTATCTTATTGATCACGGGAATGATCTCCAAATCATTTCCAATAGCAAGATAAAGGTTGGAAATTGTTTGGGCCTGGATACCCTGGGTCGAGTCTACCAACAGTAAGGCCCCTTCACAAGCGGCGAGTGCCCGGCTTACTTCGTAACTGAAATCCACATGGCCGGGTGTGTCAATAAGGTTTAAGATATATTCCTGCCCATTGGCGTGCTCATAATTTATCTGGATTGCATGACTTTTAATGGTTATGCCCTTCTCACGTTCCAGGTCCATATCATCCAGCACCTGGTCCATCATTTCACGTTCGCTGATAGTATTTGTCGTTTGTAAAAGTCTGTCCGCCAGGGTCGATTTTCCGTGATCAATATGCGCGATAATGCAGAAATTTCGAATGTTCTTCAACAATTTTTCTTTTAGTGCGCAAAGGTAGTCAAAAGAGGTGAGGTAACTAAGAGTTGTTAGTTAATGGCAATAAGCTCTTTGCTATCAAAGAAAAGCTGGCAACCGATTATAGCGCTGCCAGCTTTGAAATTTGCTATCTTCTTTTATAAACATCAATATTAAAATCAACGCCGGATGGATACGCTCTGTGACGATGGTCATACCAGGGCCGTGTGTGATGATGGTAATGATGATAATAATGAGTTTCGTAGCAACCGGGTATTAAAAAGACTACGATCAACAAACCCAGCACTACTTTCAATAATCTTCCTGTTATACGTTTCATATTATATTTTTATTCAGAATGTTCTAAAACCCTGCCAAAAAATTATAAGCAACTTCGGGGCCGTTTAAATTAAAACACATCACTCGCATTGGTTAATGATGCTGAAATTCCCCATATTGCTAAAATATTTTTATAAATGCTTGCATAAACCAGGGTTGGAAATTAGTTTTACCCTCTTCTGTAAAGCCACGTAATCCGACCATCCGCCGAATTCCATTTTTCATGCTGTGCTGTGTGTTAGGGTGCAAATCCCCTGATTAACCACTTTAATTCCGTTTGCCAATTTAATTCGTCGTTATGAAAATAAGTGGTCTAATCC
>DASXOT010000178.1:0-8379 GCA_036494065.1 Chitinophagaceae bacterium | reverse complement strand
TAAACTATAGCGGGCACAACAGGGAATCAATCAGTCACTGATTTTGCAGCTAAAGCAAGTTTATTTAAAACTAATAACATGAAGCAGTTAAAAGCCCTTCTTTTCGGATTGCTGGTAATGAGCATCTGCTCGTCGTACGATTTAAGGGAAACTGGGAAACAAAGCAACAGCAGGGCGTCGCATCGTGCCCCAAAACCGAATACGGTCTTGCTGGTATATATTGGGCAACTTACCGGATCGATGAGCATAAGCCTGGGTATACATTTTGAAATGGATTCGTCAATCGGTTTCAGATATGAAGTAACAATGGAGCGGGGGAATTCTGTTTTTTCACATACTGCCATTTTTTACAAATTTTCAAGCCCTAAACAGACTATCATTTATAATTTTCTTACGCATCATTCCTCAGTCAATACAGGCAACAACTCCAGTAGCGGAGATCCCAAGCTCACGGTGGTGGGAACAGAGTCTATTGACAGTTTTACCTGTACTCACTTACAACATACCGGCGGAGACAACGATAATAAATCAGTAAGTGACTATTGGATGAGCCCTCAAATTCCGGGGTTTTCGACATTGGCCAATGCTGTAAATGCAATCAGTCCGGGTCTATTTTCCATGGGCATTAACGGAACCATTTTCAATTGGGGAGGACTTGTAAAATTAAATATGATTGAGAACAGTTCGTCAGGCCCTTCAGCCGCTATGAGTTTACATTTACAGGAAGCCAACAGGGATCTTAGTTTCCCGGCCAGTGATTTTGACGTGCCTGCGAAATGAGTGGATACCTCGGGTTTCTTTTATTCTTGCTGTTGTGAGCTTTTTCTCTGCGAGGAGGTTGAACACGTTGCCCAATTATTTAAATTTATAAAAATAAATGGGTTGAAAGCAGGATGGTTCTATATCATCTGTGTCCTTTTTGGGAATGCCGGGCTGGCACAACAATTCCCAAATATCCAGTTCAACTATCTTACAGAAAAAGAAGGCTTGTCCAATAATGAAGTAGACTACATTAGCCAGGACAGCGAAGGATTCATCTGGATCGGAACGGTGGATGGCCTAAATCGTTATGATGGCTACAGGGTAAAACATTTTTTCCATAGCCCTGCCAATGAAAATTCATTAGTGAATAACTGTGTTTTTAATGTAGTTCCCGATAATAAAGACCATTTGTGGATCACCACTCGTGAAGGATTGAGCATATATGATAAGAGAAACGGTGTATTTCATAATTTTCGTCACAATCCCGCCGATAGTTCCAGCATTGATAATGATCAGTACAATACCGTTTATACGGACGGCAACAATTCAGCCTGGGTGAGCACATTGTCTGCCGTTTATAGATTCGACAGTTCACTTCACTATAAAAAAGTTGCTACTGGAATTCAAAATCTGCTGGACTTTGACCAAAAGGGAATTGAATCATACCAGGGGATCGCCCGGGATAGAGAAGGCCAATTGTGGGCAAGCGGTTTTCAATACCTGTTTCGAATCGATAGTTCGACAATGGCCGTCACAAAGACTTTCGGCCCATTTTCCGGTAATATCTTAACGATCTACGAGGATTCACACCATCAATATTGGATCGGTTCTTTTGGCGGCGGTTTTATGAGTTTTGATCCCAATACGGGAAAAGCAGTCACGATTAAGTTGTCGACTGCCAGTATTGTGATCAGTTCTGTAACGGAATGGTGGGACTGGCATCATAAGCGTTGGCTTGTACTGGGGACTGATGGTGGTATCGTGCTGGTTGATCCGGTTTCACTCCAAAGCAAAGAGTATACTTTCCATTCAGGATATTTCCCTGAACAAATCCTTGCCAGGAATTCGGTTCATCACGTATTTGTCGATCGTCAAAATGTGCTTTGGATTGGAACTGAGGCTGGAGTCTGTTATGCAATGCCTTCGCGTCAGCTTTTTGACCTATGGAATATTTCGGGTTCATCAGGTACATTACCTACGTCGATATCAGATTGGATTTATTCTTTTTGCCAGGTTTCAAATGGATACTGGATGACGCGATGGATTGGTCCGGGTTTGTATTATTTCAACCAGGAAGGTATATTAAAGAAAACGATCGATACCGTGCAAATCAAAGAACAGCGTGTAGCATTATCGGATTCGCTGAAGCCGTATTACATAATGAACCAGGGTGATACCATCTTATGGATTACTACCAATAAATATCTTATTCACTACGACCTCCGATCGAAACGGGCAATTTTGTATAAGCCGCCGGATGCAGAACCACTAACCGGTTTACGAACTATTACAGAAATAAATGATCATTCGTGGTGGATCAGAACCCGCAACAACGGGCAGAACGGTATTTATATTTTTAATCCCCTGACAGGGACCTTCATTAAACACTATACTTATTCGCCCGGTTGTAGCAACTGTGTGCCACCGAAACTACTCACGCTATATCTAAGCAGCAAAAAGGAAATGTATGTAACAGCAGTCGGTGAGGGCCTTTTTAAATATGATCCTATTTCCGATGGATTCATTTCATTATTCAAATTTCAGAATGAAGACCTGAGGCAACATAGCAATAGTTTTGAAAGTATCGCTGAAGACAAAAATGGAATACTTTGGATAGCGAGTTACACGGGTGTTTTTATTTTTGATCCCATTTCAAAAAAGATAGTCAGGGACTATACACAAGATGAGCAAACGGGTGGCGTGGAAGCTTCAGGAATTATTTTCGATGAACAGCAAAACGCCTGGATAAGCACCGAAAGAGGTATTTTTTATATCCTTCATTCGAGCGGTCAATTACGACCGATGATCAATACCGAAGGACTTGCAAATAATTCGAATGGCATATTCAGAAAAGGAAAAGACCATTCCATTTACAGTGGTATCCTTGGCCATCTGGTACATTTTTTTCCATCAGAATTGCTGAGTCGTCCTGCTCAAAATGCATCTGTACATTTTAGTGAAGCGACCATAATGGATAGTTCGAGTTTCTTTCACGTTACCGCTTCGGGGCAAAAAGAATTACTCATTGAACCGGGGCAAAACCGTTTCTCACTCGATTTTTCGGTAATGAATTACGATGGAGGTAATCGCTATTATTATCGTGTGGACGGATTAACGAATAACTGGCAGGAAAATGAAAATGGTCACCTTGCATTTTACAACCTTTCACCTGGCAGATACAATTTACATGTTAGAGGAGGAAATAAATATGGCGATCCAATGAGCAATGAAGATGAAGTAACGATCATTGTACAGCCTCATTGGTGGCAAACTGTTGCATTTAGGTTATTTCTTGTTGTGGCCGTTATAACTTTAACTGCATTTCTCTTACGCAGGCGTATCATTCACATTCGTCATGAAGCATCTTTCAAACAAAAAATCGCGGAAACGGAAATGTCGGCCCTGCGTTCACAAATGAACCCTCATTTTATTTTCAATAGTCTTAACAGTATTGAAAATTTTATCATGCAGAATGAAAAGCGCCTCGCCAGCAGTTACCTGAACAAATTTGCGAGGTTGATCCGGATAATCCTTGACAGCAGTCGCAATGAACTGGTGCCACTGTCGAAAGACCTCGAGGCACTCCGGCTATACGTTGACCTGGAGCAATTGCGCTTTAACCATAAGTTCTCTTTTAACGTTCATGTGGACCCATCGTTGTTGAATGGAGATTATAAAGTGCCGCCATTGCTGATTCAGCCTTATGTGGAAAATGCAATTGTACATGGCCTTGCACATAGTGAAAAGGATGATCTCAGTCTCTATGTCTCCGTATTTCCCGAGGAGGATTATATTCATTACACGGTCCAGGATAATGGTGTAGGTCGAAAACTTTCTTTTCATTACAATCTTCAAAATAAGCCTCGCCATAAAAGTGTAGGATTGGCTATAACGGAAGAGCGAATTCATATTTTTAACCAGAAACAGCATGCGAAAGGACAGGTGATGATTACTGATCTCTTTGATGAAAACCACCAGCCTTCCGGTACGAAAGTGGATATTTTGATCAAAGCCGTTTAAACATGGAATTGCTTAAAGCAATATTAGTCGACGATGAACCCAGCAGCTTGCAAAACCTGCAACAAAAGGTAGTTGAATTTTGCCCGGACATCAAAGTAGTCGCTACTTCACAGAAACCGGAAGAAGCTATCTCATTGATTCGTCTTCACAATCCAGATGTCTTGTTTCTTGATATCGAAATGCCGCGCATCAATGGTTTTCGCGTATTGGAAGAATTAGAGGGCATCCAGGCGGAAATAATCTTCACCACCGCCTATAATCACTATGCGATAGACGCCATTCGGATCAGCGCCTTCGATTACCTCATAAAACCGATTTCGGTGGAAGACCTGCAGAATGCCGTAAACCGGTTGACATTGCAACACAAAAAACAAACCCAGGAAAAGTTGAATGTCCTGAAAAAAAGCCTCCAGGATTACAAATCACAGGAAGACCGGATCGCCATTCCAACGGGTGAGGGAATGGAATTCATACAGATAAAGAATATTATCCGCATCGAATCGAGTTCTAATTACTCCAAACTCTACTTATTGAATAGCCAATCCATGCTCGTGACTCGCCTATTAAAGGATTTCGAGGAAATGCTGTTGCCCTATCATTTTTATCGTGTGCATCACTCACATGTTATCAATCTCAATTACATCAAAAAATATATCCGTGGAGAAGGAGGCCAGGTAGTAATGCAAAACGGAGATGTTATCGATGTAGCAAGACGAAAAAAAGAGGAATTTTTGAAGTTAATAGCGCTGTGAAATGCAAAAGCCAAAAAGCTGCGAGCTATGAGCTTTCAACAAAGTCAAAATTAAAAATCACCAAAATGATCGAACTTAGTTGGTTCTAAATCATTTTGCATTTTACATTTTTGACAGCAGGCATAAAGTCCTCAAGACAGTATGAAAATAGTCACGTGGAATTGTAACATGGCTTTTAGAAAAAAAGCAGAAATGATCCTTAAAGATCACCCCGACATCGTAATTGTTCAGGAATGCGAGCACCCCGAAAAGCTAAAGTTTAAATCCGGCATTCCAAATCCCACGGATGTTCTTTGGTTTGGACATAATAAAAACAAAGGCCTTGGAATTTTTTCCTATAGCGACTATAAATTCTCACGGCTCGATTATAATCCGAATTTTAAATTAGTGGTTCCGGTCAGCGTTTACAATCAAACAAACCAACTCACCCTGTATGCCATTTGGGCTAATAACCCTGAAGATCGGGAAGGCAGATATGTTACCCAGGTATGGAAAGCAATCAATCATTATGATCGCCAGCTAAGCAATGCCAATGTGATCCTGATTGGTGACTTCAATAGCAATACTATCTGGGATAAACCCCGCCGCGAGGGCAATCATTCAACGGTTGTAAAATTTTTAGAGGCAAAAGGAATACGGAGCGTGTACCATCACCACTTTAAACAACAGCAGGGCAAGGAAAAGCATCCGACATTCCACTTATATCGACAAAAGGAAAAACCATATCACATAGATTATTGTTTTGTCTCTGCCGGGCTACTCGATAAATTGCATTCAGTCAAAGTAGGAAGTTTCACGACATGGTCGAAGCTAAGTGATCATCATCCTTTATTTATCCGCTTCAAATGAGATGATGAGAATTAATAAAAGTTTTCGAAACCTGCCTTTAATTTTGAAGCGGCTCAATACCCTTTAACATACAGTGGATATTCATGTTTCGCCTTCCTGCTTTTTTCAAGGTCAATTCCGATACTAAAAAATTTTTCTTGTTGGGTTGTGATACCCAGCATGTCACCCGTCGCTGGTTCCATAATCCATCCGGTTCCACCCCATCGAAAGTTATTATCACCTGGTCCCGACCTATTGGAGCTTAAGCAATACGCGCCGGAAAGAATGGCAAGAGTTTGTCCGCATCGCATCCATTGATTTGCCGAAGCGATTCCCGTAGCGCGCGGACACAAAAGAAGATCAATTCCCTGCTTTCCATACTGCCGCGCATATTCCATAAACCACATCTCCGTACATAACAAAACACCGATTTTTATTCCACTGATCTCTAAGACTTCAAATTTCTTTTCTTCTTCAGGATCAAACCAGCTCTCTTCCCAAAAGAAAGGTTCTTCAGGAAAAAATGATTTGGTATGTATTTTAAAATGTCCACTGCCTTTTTCATAAACGAAAGCGGTATTGAAGAATTTATCGCCGGCGATGACAGGTTTTGAATAAAGAATGTATTTAGCATTGAGATGTTCGAGCCTGATCGTCCAGTCTTCATGTTTCTTCATAGCTTCAGCTTTGATCTCATTACTCACGTTTTTTTCCGTGGCGATCCATTTGCCGAACGGCATTTCAGGCAACAACAGCAGATCTGTTTTCTGCTGATCGAGGTAAGCGGTTAACTGATGCCAGTCCGCAATGAAATCATCTTCATTATCGCTCATTTCACATACAGTAACTTTCATAAAGAGAAAAAATGGATTTCAAATTCGTCTTCAGTTGATTTGATCTGGAAGATAACAAAAAGGGGGGTGACTGCTCAAACCCCCCAGACAGCTTCTATCATGTGAATATAGAAGGGCCTTATGAGAACTCTCTGCTCGTACTACAAGGTTGCGATGATCAATTGTTCATATCCTTACCCGCCTGGAGATCCCTGATATTTCGCTCGACTTCTATCTTATTTCCCCTTTGGCCTGGGGAAGTGCCTTTAATGCAAATGACAGTGCTCTTTTATAGTCACCGAGGGCAGAATATCCCGTCGCCATCCCGACATTTGTAAAAAGCGTATTGGGATATTTATCATAGATCATCTTGAATATTTCGAAAGCGTCAGCCGGTCGCTTCGCATTGAGTAAAGTGCAGCCATAAACATACCCCTGGAGGTCGTCAACGTAAGAAAGGGCCTGTTTCATTGCCTCCGCTGCTTCGGTTTTTCGTCCCAGGCTATCGAGAATAGCAGCTTTCGTTTGCCAGGTTTCAAAATTCCGTGTGCCGCCAAAGTTGGCGCTTGTCGCGGTGTCCGCCCATAGCAATGCTTCTTTAAGGTTTGTATTGTAAGCAAGACAAAAACCGGCCGCCTGGTTCCAGGGTTGCCAGTTGCCAGGGAGTGCTTTATCTCCACGTAGTTCCTTCCTGAATGAAGCGAGCTGCGTTTTTACCACATCCACTTCTAATTTAAATGGGATCATGAGGTTTTCCCATTGCAATTGTACAATGGCGCTTGAAGGAGTTTGATCGGTGAACTCATACTTCAACCATTCCACCAATTTGTCAGTCTTTACGGGTTTTACTTTTACACGTAAAGCATCCTCGGAAGAATCGTAAAAAAAATTACCCCATGAAGTTGAGTTCTTTGAAAATATCAACGTACACTCGTTGAGATCATAAGCCACAAAAAAACCATACTTGCCAGCAGGAAGGTTATGCCCTTCGACGCTAACGTCTGTAGTAAATTCGATCGTTGTATTTTCATTGGCACCCGCACGCCATGGCGCAGGATTTTTGGCCCCATATCCAAGTTGACTGTAACCAGTAGGGATCAATTCACCCCAAATGTGACCCTCTCTTTTTTTTACTCCCGGACGACTATAGTGAATGATTACATTAGTGATCCCGATCTCTTCACTCACCAATGCTCTTTTATTGCCTCCCCGAGGCAAAGATGTGAGTTGTGCATTGGCCATTCCACCGATCGTTAGTTGAAAAAAAATGATCAGCACACACATTCTAAAAAAAATTCTCATACGCCCTCCTTAAAAATTTTGCTTGGTAATTTTGAAACAAAGTGAATGCTTATTGGTAATAACAAAAAATACTTAATTTGTATGTATTTATAACAAATTATACATAAATGGATATTCAGGCATTAAAGAATTTTATCACGCTGGCGGAGACGCTTCATTTCACGAAAACCTCTGAGCAGGTATTTATGGCGCAGCCGGCATTGAGCCGGCAGATCAAACAACTGGAGCGATCGATTGGTGCAGAACTATTCAAAAGAGATAAGCGAAATGTTTCATTAACCAAGGCAGGGATCTATTTTAAACGCGCAGCGCAGCAAACTGTTGATCATCTCGACTACGCCATCAGTCGCGCAAAACAAATACATCTCGGTGAGGCGGGGGAAATAAAAATCGGGTATACACATTCAATCGTACAAACCATTTTACCCCAAATTGTGAAAGAAATAAGAACCAAATTTCCCGGCGTAAAAACAGTACTGCGAGAGATGAACAATACCGATCAATACAGGGATCTTGCCGAAGGAAGACTCGACATTGGTTTTGCTACGAACATCATTGCTCCGGAAAATATCAAAAGCAAAGTGTTCTTTGAAGATGTTTTTGTTGTCGTGTTTCCGAAGAATCATCGGTTATTAAAAGAAAAGTCTTTTGCTATTTCGGCT
>DASXOT010000177.1:0-4069 GCA_036494065.1 Chitinophagaceae bacterium | reverse complement strand
AGCGACAAGATCGTCTATAATCTCGCTAATTGCTGCAAACCTATTCCGGGGGACGATGTATTTGGATTTGTAACTACGGGCAAAGGTCTTACTATTCACAGAACCAACTGCCCAAATGCTGCTAAGCTGTTAGCGAATTATGGACATAGAGTGGTGAAAACCAAATGGGCCAAGAACAAAGAGATATCATTTCTTACAGGCTTGCGGATCATTGGTCTTGATGATGTGGGTGTCGTCAATAAGATCACCAATTTGATTTCAGGGGAAATGAAAATTAATATAGCAGCCATTACCATTGAAGCAAAAGAAGGTTTGTTTGAAGGAAATATGAAAGTATATGTACATGACAAAGAAGAACTGGAGGAACTGGTTGGTAGATTAAAGGGACTTAGTGGTATTCATTCTGTCGATCGTTTTGACACAGAGGCTGCTTAGAATTTACAAATCGATTTATTCACATTTTATACTATTTGGGAAAAACTATTATGCAATAATTATTTTTGCCGCCGCATGAGATGATGTACTGATCTGACTACGGCCGGTTACAAGAGAATGATAACATGAATTCAGACTATTGAAAAACAAATTCCAACTTTAAACGCTCAATAATTAAATGGTTGATGTAATTCTCGGGTTGCAATGGGGGGATGAAGGGAAAGGAAAGATCGTTGATTTTTTTGCCAAAAACTATGACCTGATAGCCAGGTTCCAGGGTGGCCCAAATGCAGGTCATACATTGTATATAAACGATAAGAAAATTGTTTTACACCAGATACCTTCCGGTGTTTTCCATGAAGGGGTGATTAATTTGATCGGCAATGGTGTAGTTCTTGACCCCGTGACCTTAAAAAAGGAATGTGAAACAGTATCTTCTTTTGGCATCGATTTGAGGAAAACCCTGTTTATCGCCGAAAGAACTCACCTGATTCTGCCCACACACCGAGCCCTTGATAAAGCAGCAGAAGTTTCAAAGGGTAATGATAAAATCGGCTCTACTTTGAAGGGTATTAGCCCGGCCTATATGGATAAAACCGGTAGAAATGGTCTTCGGGTGGGCGACCTTCTCGACAAGAATTTCACGACTTCTTACATCAAATTGCGGCTAAAGCATCAAAAATTGCTTGATAACTATTCATTTGCCGAAGATATTTCTGAGTGGGAAGAGCAGTTTTTCGAAGCGATCGATTTCTTAAAGCAATTGAACATCGTGAATGGTGAATATTTTATTAATAATCAACTGGGCAGAGGGAAGAAGGTATTGGCCGAAGGAGCACAGGGTAGTATGTTGGATCTCGACTTCGGAACATTTCCATACGTTACGTCATCCAATACAATTACAGCGGGTGTATGCAGTGGACTGGGTGTGGCGCCTCAAAAGATCCAAGAAGTAATTGGCGTTACAAAGGCATATTGCACAAGAGTAGGTAGCGGACCTTTTCCCACGGAATTGAACGACGAAACCGGTGAGCTGTTACGACAGATTGGTAGCGAATTTGGGGCGACTACGGGACGTCCGAGGAGGTGTGGCTGGATGGATCTTGTGGCCTTGCGTTTTGCCTGTATGATTAACGGAGTAACTAAACTCGTTATGACTAAGGCGGATGTACTTGATTCATTTAAACAACTGTCCGTTTGTACTGCCTACAAAATAGACAAGAAAGAGTGCTTAGAAATACCCTTCCAAATGGCGAAACTCAGTATAGAACCTGTGTATAAAACTTTGGACGGGTGGAATAGGCCAACCAGTTCGGCAAAATCATACCCGGAATTACCGGATAAAATGAAAGAATACGTGGCTTTTATCCATAAGGAACTGCAAGTTCAGGTAGAATATATTTCGAATGGCCCTGCCAGGGAACAGATAATCCCTTTATTTGATAAGTAAAATTTTAATGAAAAATAGTTTTAAAAAATTTGGCGAATCAAAAACTTCGCTGAAATTTTACACCTATTAATCCTCAGACTATGGCGAGTAAATCCGATAAGGTTAAAAAATCCGTAGAAAAAAAAGATGAGCCAGAAGAAACGGTAAAAAAGTCTTCTCCCAAATCCAAGAAACAAACGGATGAAGAGGATGACGATTTTGAAGAAGATGGTGACATGGAACCAAAGGCTGCCAAAAAGGCCACCGCATCCACTTCCAAAAAAGGAGCCGACGATGACGATGATGATGCCGATGTTGAAGACGAAGTAGACGATTGGGAGAAAGTGGAAGAAGAGGAAAACTGGGATCCTGATTTTGAAGAATTTGATGTTCCTAAATCAAAGGCGAAAAAGGCACCCGGCAAAAAAGGAGCTGATGAAGAGGATGACTTTAAGATGGATGATGAATTTAAGGACATGGACCTTTTCAATGAGGGCGGATTTGACGATGATGAAGAAGATTTCTAATTTTTTGTTTTTATAAATTTGAATCAGGCAACCAGCACCAACTGCATTTTTACTGTTACAGATCTTAAACAGGTAAAAGATAAGGTGCTGAACTGGGCAAACCGGTTCAGCACTTTTTGTTTTTTGGATAATCACCAATATAACCTGCGATCTCATTCACTGGAATGTATTGCCGCGGTTGGCGTTATTGATTCTATTGAAGCTGGTGCTGGCAATTCTTTGCAACGTCTTCAACAGTTTTTAAATGCTGATAGAAGATGGCTCTTCGGTCACCTGGGGTATGATTTGAAGAATGAGATTGAAAATGTAGAGACAACGCAACCTGATCTTGTTCAATTCCCCGATCTTTTTTTCTTTCAACCTGAAATAATTGTGCGATTTGACAATAGTAGGCTTACAATTGAAAGCAAATCGGAGGATGAAGAAAAGATTTTTGATGCGATCATGACCTGTGATTGCGATAACAAAATCAAAACTTATCCTGCCAACATCCGAAACAGGTATGAAAAAAAAGAATATGTGGCCGTCGTTGAAAAGCTGCGGGAACACATCCTGAGAGGTGATTGTTATGAAATAAATTTTTGCCAGGAGTTTTTTGCTGAAAATAGTATTATCGATCCGGTCGCGATTTATAGCAATCTGTCGTCTCTTTCACCCAATCCATTTTCAGCTTTCTATAAACTAGAGGACAAATATTTACTCTGCGCGAGCCCTGAGCGATTTTTGAAAAAACTCGGAAGGAAAATTTTATCGCAGCCGATAAAGGGTACAGCCAGGAGAATGAGTGCGGCTGTGGAGGATATCAAAAGCCGTAACGAATTACAACAAAGTACAAAAGATCGTTCGGAGAATGTAATGATTGTAGATCTGGTACGGAACGATCTTTCAAAGATTTGCACCGAAGGCTCTGTAACGGTGGATGAGCTTTTTGAAGTTTATTCTTTTCCGCAGGTTCATCAAATGATCTCAACCATCAGCGGTGAACTAAGTGAACATATTCGTTTTTCCGATATCATCAGGGCTACATTCCCAATGGGCTCAATGACCGGTGCACCCAAAAAAAAGGTGCTTGAACTGATTGCCAGGTACGAGAGAACCAAACGAGGAATTTTTTCTGGCGCACTTGGTTATATTACGCCTGAAGGGGATTTTGATTTTAATGTGGTAATAAGAAGTATTATGTACAATAGCGCCGCCAGGTATCTCTCTTTTCAGGCCGGTTCCGCTATTACTTTTTATAGCGACCCCGAAAAAGAATGGGAAGAATGTTTGTTAAAAGTCGCTTCTATTCGAAAAGTTTTAGAAGCGACGGCTGAATAGATTATTTATTGGAAGTATTGACCGGCTCAAGCAATAGTTGCATGGACTCTTCCAGGATTTGATTTTTCAGGGAATTAAATCTGTCCATTTTATCAGCAGGTAATCGCAGTTCGAAGGTGCCAGTCAATGCAATCTGCCTATCGAAATCGGGATTGTAATGATTGAAGCCTGCAATATCCATCGACACGTATTTAGATATTATAAGCGAGCGGTATTTGCCGCTGATAGGTTGTGTTTTGGAATGACTTAGTTCTTCATTGGTCAGGCTTGTTTTATTTGAAGAAAATTCCAAATCCTTTGCCTCATCTTTTGTCACGGTGGTGACTCCCCCATTGCCCTCCATAATATAATGAGTGGC
>DASXOT010000176.1:0-2880 GCA_036494065.1 Chitinophagaceae bacterium | reverse complement strand
AAGGATCGCACTTCAAAATCCGTGTTGAGTGATTCGACGAAACTGTTTTTTATTTCTATTGTTTCCATTAACTCAAAGTTGTAAAAGGTATGGTAAGATAAAATTGGCCATAATAATTCCACCAATCATAAAACATATAGTAGCCACCAGCGATGACCATTGCAAATTTGATAATCCCATGATCGAATGGCCGGAGGTACAACCGCCGGCATACCGCGTACCAAAACCTACCAGGAAACCGCCAACGATCATTAGAAGAAATCCTTTAATGGTAAACACCGATGACCAGTTAAATAGATCCGGAGGTGCGAGTTTGGAGTAATCATTTATTCCATAGCTGGCCAGTTGGGCCACGAGTTTTGGATTAACTTTTACTGGTTGATGATTTGACAAAAGCAAATAAGCCACGAATGCACCTCCAGTAATGCCTGCTACAAAAAATAAATTCCATGCTTCTCTCCTCCAGTCATATTTGAAGAATTGAATATTCGCGGGAAAGCAAATAGCACAGATATGGCGAAGGGAAGATGAAACTCCCAGTCGTTTATTGCCAAATATTAATAATAATGGTACTGTCAGCCCGATCAAGGGGCCACCTACATACCATGGCCACGGGCTTTTTATCCACTCTATCATTGCACACGGATTTTATTTTAACGAATCTACTAAATTCGCCTTGTACAATAGTGATGCTAGATTTTTGGAAACGCTTAGTTTGAAATTTAATAAACCACGGAGCGGCGGACGCGGGGAGGGCCACGGAGATTAAGTTTATACTCATCCGACTCTCTTTGAGTCTTCCGACAAGTCGGTGTAGCTTTTTTCGAACAAAGCATTATCTAATTTTCAAACCAACTTCTTTGTTACGATTACGATTTCAAAAAGAATTAACAGAAGCCGGCTGTGATGAAGCAGGCCGTGGTTGTCTTGCCGGTCCTGTATTTGCGGCGGCTGTTATTTTACCTCCCAAATTTTATCACCCCTTACTGAATGACTCAAAACAGGTTGCCGAAAAAGATCGCTATAAGCTCAGAAAGGTAATCGAGAAAAAGGCAGTTGCATTTGCGGTAGGGGTAGTTGATAACAATGAAATTGATTTAATCAATATTCTGAATGCTTCATTTAAGGCTATGCATCTTGCCTTGGAGCAGCTAGAACAGGAGCCACAATTATTATTGATTGATGGGAACCGGTTTAACGCATATAGAAATATTCGACACGAATGTATTATCCAGGGTGACGAAAAATTTTCCGCCATAGCTGCTGCCAGCATATTGGCAAAAACCTACAGGGATGACTATATGAAAGAGCTGCATTCCGAGTTTTCTTATTATGGATGGTATAATAATAAGGGTTATGGAACCAGGGAACATTGTAAAGCCATTGAGGAATTTGGTCTCTGTAAATACCATCGTAGAACCTTTGATATTAAGTCCGCACAGCTTGAGCTTTTTGACCTCTGACGCCTCAGGTTTCACAATATTTTAAATTCAGAGCTAAAACGTGAAATGTGAGGGAGATTGTTAAACCTTTTCCGACCTATTAAACCTTCATCCTCCTGTTTTGTCTCAATTCTAAATTCATTACAAACGAAAAAAATTTTACTATGAAAAAAATATTGGTTTTAGGAATAATCCTTACAGTAATTGCTTCGGTCTCTGTGTCAGCGCAGGTTCCGGAAGCCAGGTTCAGACATCACCGACACGGTGAAATAACGCATTTTGAAAGAAGGCGTTTGCACCATGATGATTTTCGTTACCATATGGCCCGCCGTAGAGAATTTCGCGATGGTTTTAGGGGTCGCCATGAACGCAGACACCTGGCGATGATGAGAATGCATGATCGACGTGAGTCATATCGTTTCAATCATAATAATCGCCGGCGCCTGATTTAACTTCAACCGACTTATTTATACAGTAGGAATGTAGTGGTTATAGGTTTAAGCATCGTTCATTTGAACGGTGCTTTTTTATTCTATCCATTCACCGGCACCCTGTCTTATCAATTCAGGTTTTTCTTTTGTGCAATCAATGATTGTGGAGGGAATGGTTCCCCCAATCCCTCCATCCACGACGATATCTACTTCATTGCTGAAATTTTCATAGATGACCTGCGGGTCAGTATATTCTTCAATTGCTTCACCGGGGAGGGAAGCGCTTAATATAGGATGCCCAAGCTCTTTTAAAATAGACCGGGCAATTTCATTGTCGGGAACACGCAACCCAATGGTTTCTTTTTTACTTTGAAGGATCTTTGGCACCTGTTTACTGGCTGGCAAAATAAATGTATAGGGGCCTGGCAAGTGTTCCTTTAATAAGCGATAAGTTGTCCGGGAAAGCTGCTTTGCAAAATCACTCAGGTTACTCAAGTCATAGCAGATAAATGAAAGCTGCGCTTTGGGAGGATCGATTTTTTTAATGCGGCAAATCTTTTCGATGGCTTTATGTTGAAAGATATCGCAGCCCAGGCCATAGATCGTATCGGTGGGATAAATGATCACGCCGCCTCGTTGGAGAGTGTCCACTACCATTTTAATGTTTCGCACCTGCGGATTTTCAGGATGAATAGACAGTAACATGATCTAAATCTACTGATGTTGTATTATGTTAGACGAAGAAATCTAAAGATACTGGCATCGTGGGCCGCAGGGAATACTCCATATCGGCGTTCCCGGGCAATAATCGATGGCCGACAATAAGCTTGTTTTTAATTTTCCTGTTCTGTTCATCATTGATCGTTCAACCACAGCAGAAAAGTTCTCATCGGAAAGAGTATTGAATGTACGATTAACCATGAACGATGCATCACTCATCGTTCTTTTGACGACGCTTATGCTAAGTTTCAAAAAGTTCAATAGCCAGATAATAAAAAATTACATTT
>DASXOT010000175.1:0-3512 GCA_036494065.1 Chitinophagaceae bacterium | reverse complement strand
GTAAATATTTCTTCCCTGATCGCATGCATTTTTTCCAGGGCCATTTCTTCGTAAGCTGTATATTCAATGGCAACAATTTTTTTGTCAGCAACTATATCAGCTCTTACCTGCCCCAAAAAAATACTATGCCCTCCTATTTCGGTTTTAGTAGTATGTTTTTGAATACTATCACCAATGAAAGAAGGCATCACAGGCCCCTCTACAAATATATTTTTCACTTTTCTTTCTCTCATAACAGTTCTTTTGCGTGTTGTTGTTTCCATTGGATAATACCGCCCCGCAAACTGAATATTTCTTTTGAAGTTCCGAAAATGGTTTTTAATTCTTTGGCCGCCTGCAGACTTTTTTTACCCGATTGGCAGATCATAACTATAGTATCAGATTTTACCAATGACATATTTTCGTGCAACTGATTAAATGGAATACGCAGAGAAATAAATTCATTGATTGCAGGTGTCTCATTTAATTCCCTGACATCAATTACATCAATATTTCCCGATGTAAGCATTTCATTAAAAAGGCTGAAATCAATTTCATACGGCACATCACCTGTGCCACACAGCCAATCGTAATCCATTTGCAAAAAAGCATTTTCATCTTCCGGTATTAATGACCGGGTTTCCTGTCTTGTATTTAATTCCAACTCATAAACATGGTTATTTAGCGCATTATATGTTAAAAGGCGATTAATTAAAGGAGTTCCGATACCTGTTATCAATTTTATCGTCTCATTAGCCTGCATCGTGCCAATAATACCGGGCAATACACCCAGCACACCGGCTTCTGCACAATTCAATACTTCATTTTCTTTAAGAGGTCCAGGAAACAGATCACGATAGTTTACGCTCTTATCTGACTTAGTTTTTTTATAGTTGAATATAGCAAGCTGCCCTTGAAATTGTGAGACGGCCCCATATACAAATGGTTTATTCAATAAAACACAGGCATCATTGATCATGTACCTCGAAGAAAAATTATCGGTGCCGTCAATGATAATATCATATTCATCCAATATAACAAGTGCATTTTGATTAGTAAGCCTTTCGTTATAAGAGATGGTGACTATCTCCGGGTTCATTTTCCGCAATGCGTCTGCCGCTCTTTCCGCTTTTGATGATCCAATATCGTTTACATTATATAATGTTTGCCTGTGCAGGTTAGACAAAGCAACAATGTCGTCATCCACTATCCCTATCTTACCAATACCAGCTGCCGCGAGATATTGCAATGCGGGGCAACTAAGACCGCCGGCGCCGATTACTAATATTTTTGCCTGCGACAATTTTTCTTGCCCTGCCTGGCCAAAATGTCTTAAGATCATTTGGCGCCCATATCGTTCATATGAAATGTTATTATTCATTCTTATCCTCCAGAAAAAGGGGGTAATAAAGCTACCGTGCTGTTATCCATCAACTTGGTTTTTCCTGTAATTACTTTCTTATTCACTGCTATCAAATATTTTGCACCCACCAGGCCAGGAAACCTTTGGTTGAGCAACGTTTTCAAATTATCTGTGTCACTTACATCTTCCAGAACAAGATTTTCTCCGAGCAGTTCACAAAGCTGCCCGAATATGATGAGATTTATTTTCATAAATAAGTTTGTTGAGCCTGTAAAGTTAACAATACAAATAGTTCGGGGCCTACGCCTGAGTGAATAATAATTTATACGCTGCCACCATTAATACTACAGCCAGGAGATACTTCAAAATGGAATGGTTAAATTTCATTGAACCAAAGTATGCTCCGCATACTCCTCCGGCAAAGGCGATAGCAACATAAACATACATGTCCGCGTTGAAGTGAATTCCTTTTGTTAGTTGGCCAGCCAAACCGGACAATGAATTCACAAAAATGAACAACGCGCTGATAGCGGCGGCTTGTTTCATGTTCGCCCATTTTAACAATAATAAAACCGGTGATAAAATAATGCCACCCCCGATACCGATCATTCCTGAAAGAAACCCGATTGCTGCGCCTATAAATACCGATAGAATGAGATTTGACTTTTTTATATCCTGCACCCGAACATTACCAAAAAACAAAAACCGAATAATGGGAATAAGAAGCAGTATGCCTAATATTTTTTTATAAATAAATGCATCTATAGTAATCAATCCACCAACAAAAGCCATGGGTACTGATGCAATCGCAAAAGGTAAAAATATCTTCCAGTTAAAATGCCTGCCGCGATAGAATTGGATAAAAGAAGTTAACGATACAAACAAATTAAGAAGCAATGCTGTTGGTTTCATTACATCCGGCGCAACGCTGAAGATAGCCATCAATGCCAGGTAACCGCTGGCGCCACCGTGTCCGACTGAAGCGTATAAGAAAGCAACAAAAAATAATAACACATAAAACAAAATAATACTTTCCATCAATAGTAATTAACCGGCAATAAATGTACTTCAACCATTTCGTTTTCCTTATATTCCATTACTTCTTCCTCAATTTTTACAAGACAATTAGCCCTGGCAAAAGAACTGAGACGGTAAGATTCCTGCGCATCCAGTACGGATACGGTTGTGCCATTATAAAATCCTTTCAGGAATTGAGTTAATGATAATGCTTTATGAAATGGTTTGAAGAGCGGTACATACATCTTTTGTAAGCTCATTTTACGTTTGGTTAAAATTTCCAATGCCACAAGAACATATTCATAGAAGCAAGTAAGCACCGAAGATGGATTTCCCGGCAATCCGAACACTAGCTTATTTTCTTTTTTGCCAAAATAGAGAGGCTTGCCAGGCCGTTGTTTTATTTTATGAAAAAGTTTTTTTACGCCACAGTTTTCAGCAGCTCGCAATACAAAATCATAGGCACCCTCGCTGATACCGCCTGTGAGAAGTATCAAATCACTTTGTTGTAATGTTTCTTGCAGGATTCCTGTTAATATTCCCGGGTTATCATCCGCATAGAAAATTTTTATGTCTTCAATGTGCGAATAACGTAAAACAGAAGTGAGAGTAAAAGAATTTGATTCATATACCTGGCCTACATTCAAAGGCTTACCCGGCTGCTGCAATTCCTTGCCGGTAATAATGATACTGATAGCAGGATCAGGATACACTTTTAATTCAGCGACACCTATACCTGCGAGGAATCCAATAGCAGCAGGTGAAAGAAGGCTTTCTCTTTTTAATCCGAGCTCGCCCATTTTTATTTCAGATCCTTTTGACCGCACATTTGTTCCCTGCTGTATACTATCATCTTCAATAAACAACCCGTTGTTTTGTATCGTCACTTTTTCCAGCATTACTACAGTATCGGCTCCCGCAGGTACCTGCGCCCCTGTAAAAATGCGAATAGCTTTTCCCGCATCTAGAGAAATATTTTCATTACTGCCTGCGGCTATTTCACCTTCGATCAGCAATTTTTTATTTGGTTTCCAATCATTGAATAAAAATGCATATCCATCCATGGATGATTGGGCAAAAGCAGGGATATCTGATGTTGCATAAACATCTTCAGCCAATATTTTTCCCACGACATCAGGCAAGGATAATTTTA
>DASXOT010000174.1:0-7046 GCA_036494065.1 Chitinophagaceae bacterium | reverse complement strand
CAATTTTCCATTTTGATAACGATCATTGTAAACCCTGTATATATCAGGTGCATTTTTGTTGAATTGATCATAACTCAACTCAAAACTTACATACTGTAGTATTAACAGGCACGCGGCCATGCCGATTGCAAGACCTAGAATATTTATGAAAGAAAAAGTCTTATTCTTCCATAGGTTTCTCCACGCGGTTTTGAAATAGTTTTTTATCATAAAAAAAGCTTTGAGCTATGGGCTGCAAGCTGCGAGTTGATGGCTCATAGCTCACGCCGCGTAGCTGGTTATTATTCCGACCGAAGGCTGTTTACAGGGTTTGCAAGGGCGGCTTTGAGTGACTTGTAGCCTACCGTTATCCACGCTATTACAATCGATCCGGTGATGGCCAATAAAAACACTTCGACTCCAATATCAATTCTGAATGCAAAATTTTTCAACCAGCCGGACATCATGTAGCTGGCGACAGGTACGGCTATGGCGAAAGCTATCAGGATAAGAATTGTAAATTCCTTTGAAAAAAGATAGATGATGTTTGACACCGAAGCGCCCAGCACTTTTCTGATCCCTACTTCCTTTATCTTTTGAGTAACCATAAATGAGATCAACCCGTACAGACCGAGACAGGAGATCAATATGGCGATCGTAGCGAAAAGTTTATAGAGCAAAGTCAACTGGTTTTCCTGGTGATAAAATTCATTGATCCTGTCGTCCATGAAAGTCGGATCATATAAATATTCTGGAAAAAACAGGTTCCAGTTTCTTTCTATTGCTGCCAATGTTTTTTGAGGATTACTCGTGTTTAGTTTAATGCCTGTATAATAATATCGGCTGTTGCGTTCTGCCAGGACCAATGGTTTTATCGCTTCTCTCATAGAATTTGTTTTGAAATCCTTTACAACGCCAGTGATGGTACACCAGGTTTTTGACACGCGGATCTCATGGCCGATTATATCCTCGTAATTTTTTATTCCCAATCTTTTTGCCAGGGTTTCATTTACCACGACTTCCCTGGTCGTATCGCTTTTGCTATACACCCTGCCAGCGATAATAGTGAGTCCATAGGTTTTGAAATAATCTTCATCAGCAAGTTTTCTGTACAATTCAAATTTTTCATCTGGCTTGTGATCATAAGAGAAATCGCCGCTGCTATTACTTTCAGACGAGGGTACATCCGAGCTAAAACTCAACGCTTCAACTCCTCTTATGCCCAGCAATGCATGCTTGAATGCCGGCTGCCTGATCATGACAGAGCTGTCGACATTACTGTTCAGAACGAGGATGGCATTTTTATTATAACCCAGGTCCGAAGACCTGATGTAATTCATCTGGTTTACGGCTACTATCGTGGCTATGATCAAAACCTGCGACATGGCAAATTGAATTATCACCAGCACTCTTCTCAATGAAATGCCACTGCCGTTTGTGGAATTGATTTTGTTCTTTAATGCGCGCGCAGGTTTGAATCCAGAAATGATCAGCGAAGGATAGCTACCTGCCAATAATGTTATCATAAGGATAACTATAGCGATAAATAAAATCGACGAACTGTTTATTAAACTAAGTTTTTCTTTGATCGATGAGATGTTTTTGATATAAGGCATACAAATAAAAGCGATCAATACACCCAGGATCATTGCAATTACCGCAACAATGAATGTTTCACCCATCACCTGCCAAAATAATTGGCTCCTGTTGCTGCCTAATACCTTTCGCAAACCGATTTCTTTGGATCGTGTTGCTGCTTGTGCTGTGGAAAGGTTTATAAAATTGATACAGGCCATGATCATAATAAACAAGCCGATAATTGAAAGTGTCCAAAGAATTGCTTTACTGGTAATATGGTCCCCAAATGTGCCGATAGACGTATTAAAATGAATGTCTTTCAGAGGTTGAAGAAAATAGTGAATTTGATCCTTGTTTCTATTTTTGTTATCATAATGCTCATCACAAAAGCTAACAAGTTGCTTGTCGATAGCTTCGGCTGAGGTATTAGATGGCAAAAGCATGAAAGTCTGGAAACTGCTTGTTACGTTTCCCCATATCGGCCGGTATCCATAGACGTCGGGGTATTGCTTCATGCTTTCATAAGAGGCAACAATTGTCAGCGGAAAATCTGTGTTTCCGGGAATGTTTTCCAATATGCCCGAAATTTTTGCCGTAACCGTATTATCCAGTTTTATCAGGTTGCCCATGGCCGATTGCCAGTCACCAAAATATTTCTCCGCAATTTTTTTAGTGATAACAACGGCACCCGGTGCATTTAAAACCTTTGGTGAACCAATGAGCCATTTATATTTAAAAACGGAAAAGAACTCTGCATCGGAAAAAAAGATGCCTGTTTCTTCTAAAAACTTTTTATCCGAACGAAGGTCACCCGAACTCAGTATGGTGACCTGGCTATTGTAGTTTTGAAATAGTGCGGCTGTTTTAATGTCGGGGAAAGCTACTTTCAACGCATCGTACGCGGGATAAGGGACTCCTTCACCATAAGAAGTACCGCCGGATCCAACATACTTTGATGCGACATGATAAATGCGCTTGTAGTCCGGTTGAAACTTATCGTAACTCAACTCGTACTTAATTACTGTGAAGACCAAAAGGCAAGCCGCGATCCCAATAGCAAGACCGCTCACGTTAATCGCAGTGTATTTCTTGCGTTTAACGATATTTCTCCATGCGATTTTGAAGTAATTTCTTAGCATAAAAGCGTTTTGTTTAGTAGTTATGGGCTATGAGCCTTGAGCTACGGGCCGTGAGCTTTAGTACAAACTTTTCTTTAAAATCAAAAAGGTAAAGGATAGGGATTAGAGAATTTGCTAAGGTCACTTTTTTTGATTTTTTCATTTTTCATTTTGACTTTCTAATGTTCATTCAATTCGTAAAGATTTTATAGGATTTGCGGTCGCTACACGAATTGCCTGGAAGCCTGCTGTTATAAAAGCAATTAAAAACGTACTAATGCCGGTGATAACAAAAACCCACCACTGAATATGTATGCGGTAAGCATAATCCTGTAACCAGCGTTTCATGAAATACCAGGCAAGTGGCGACGCAACCACCAATGAAAACAAAACAAGCCTTACAACGTCTTTTGATAATAGTTGAATAATGGTCGAAACTGATGCGCCTAGCACTTTTCGTATCCCTATTTCTTTGGCACGGTTAGCGGCTGACAAAGCAGTGAGCCCAAACAAGCCCAGGCAGGCAAGAAAAATCGAAATGCCGCCTGCCCAACCCATAATATTGACAAGCCTGGTCTCACCTTTATAAAAGCTATCCAGGTTGTCGTCGAGAAAATTATATTTGAATGGAATGTCGGGAACAATTTTTTTCCATTGATTATTCATGAACGCCAGCGTACGCGTAGGATCAACTGGTTTTATCCGAACAAAAAATTTGGACGGAGCGAGATCAGGCGGTTGATTAAATATTATGGGTTTAACTTCCTGTCGCAGCGAGAAAAAATTAAAATCCTTCACAACACCTATCACCACCGGTGTACGTCTTTTGTCACCTGAATAACCCTCCAGTCTAAGGCCAGGTGCTTTGTCATTTGTCAATCCAAGATTTCTAACCAGGGCTTCATTGATAATTACCGAATTTATCGTGTCTGATACAATGAGCGGATTAAAATTTCTACCGGCTACAAGTTGCATACCCGTTACCTGGATGTAATCAGGAGCGGTGGCATAATGAAATGCCTGGATGTCTTTTCCATTATATTTAAAGCCTGACATATTATAACCTTCTTCGCCTAATGCCACATCGGAACTTGTAATGCCCGCTATTTGCGGGTTTTCTGCAAGTACTTGTTTGAAACGGGGATAAATTTCCTTTGAGTTTGTACCGTCGGCATCAACTACTACTACATTATCTTTATTAAACCCCGGATTCTTTGACCGCATGTAATTTAATTGTTGAAGGATGATGATGGTAGAGATGATCAGTGCGATTGAAACAACAAACTGGACTGTTACCAGCGAGTTTGTAAAAAAATTACGTCCGCTTAATCTCACTTTTTTTCTCAGGACTTCAACCGGCTTAAACCTTGACAGTACCAACGCAGGGTAGCTGCCGGATAAAATCCCTGTCAATAAAATGATGCCGGCAATTGACCAAATGAGTTGCGGGTATTGCGAAAACGAAAAAGATAGTTTTCTGTCTGCGAGCTCATTAAAATAAGGCAACAATAATTTTGCAATCATCAAACCGATTATGGCAGAAAAAATACTTAACATTAATGAGTCCGTAAGAAACTGGAAAATCAATTGACTCCGCGCACTTCCAAGAACTTTCCTTACGCCTACTTCTTTAGCCCGGCCCGCACTTCGGCCAATGGACAGCGTTGTGAAATTAATACAAGCGATCAGCAGCACGGCTGTGGCAATGCCCAGAAGCAGCCAGATATTTTTTACATCGATATGTGACTGTGGATTACCATCGTTAATGGTCAACGTTGTATGTATCTTTTCAATCGGCTCAAGTCGAAAATTGATGGGGTATGCGGATTTTCCATCCCACAAGCGGGCTGTTTTTAGCTGTGCCCTTTCAGCAGGAAAGTATTTTTCACGAAATTTAGAAAAGCGTTTTGGGTCATTTGGAAGACTACTTCCTCTCCTCAACTGGACAAATGTTTGAAAACCTGAAAAACTCCAGTTATTTACAGCCATTTTCCCGAATGGCGTGCTCTGAAAATAATCGAAGCTTAACAAAAAATCAAAATTGATAGAAGAATTGGCCGGTACATTATCAGCGACGGCAGAAATAGTAAATGGCTCAAATTTGTCACTTGCTTTGATCTCAAGGGTTTTTCCAACAACGTTTGTTGTGCCGAAGAGATCAATCGCTGTATTTTTAGTGATCACCACTTTCCCCGGATCGCTTAATGCAGTGGAAGGATCACCAAAAATTAATTTAAATGAAAAGACAGTAAATAGTTGAGGATCGGTGTAAGCAATCCGAAGAGGAAGGGCAGTCTTGTCTGATTTAATGAAAACTTTGGTACCATAGGACTGGAAACGAACATAGTTTTCAACATCTGGAAAATCGTGCTGCACGGCTGGCCCCAGGGGCATGTACATTCCCGCGTCGCCGCTGGGATTTGCTCCCGGTATGCCATCCGACCACTCATAAACACGATAAATTGAATTAGCATTTTTATGAAAACTATCATAGCTTAATTCATTAATTGAATAAAGCAAAAACAAGCTGAAGCAGGCAAGACCGATGGATAATCCCACAATGTTTATCCCTGTTAATACCTTTTGCGAAGCCAGGGTACGGATAGCAATTTTGATGTAGTTTTTGATCATAAAGAATTTTTTAGTGCTTGCTTTGCGTTGTGAGCTTTGAGCCGCGAGCCATACGCTATAAGCATATATGGATATATTTTATTCGAAGTTTTTAATAAGCAAAAATGGACCGATATAAAGAATAAAAGCTTGCAGCCAGAAGCATACGGCGGCCTCACTCTGTTCTCAAACTCTTCACCGGGTTCATCAACGCCACTCTTATTGCATGATAGCCTACCGTACACAGGGCGATCACTAAGGTGACAATCGCGGTAACAATAAAAACATAAGACTGTACCGGTATCCGGAATGCGAAGTCCTGCAACCATCTGTTGCCAGCCCACCAGGCAATAGGGGTCGCAACAAGAATTGCCACAAAAACCAGGTTCAGGAAATTCTTTGCCATTAGCATAGTAATGCTCCCAACGTTAGCGCCCAACACTCTCCGAATCCCGATCTCCTTTGTGCGCTGCACTGTGGTAAATGCAGCCAATCCAAACAAGCCCAAACAGGCAAGTATGATAGCAAGCGATGCAGCCACTGCAAATAGTTTTGAGGAGCGTTGCTCCGATAAATATAGTTTATTGTAATCCTCATCCAGAAATTGATAGTTGAATGGCCAGTCCGTTACTCTCTGTTTCCAAACCATTTCGATACGACTTAACGTAGCCTGCATGTCATTTCCATTGAGCCGTATCATAAAATCGCGGGAAAAATCTCTGCCCAGGAAAATAAGCAATGGCCCTATAGGGTCATGAAGGCTGCTGAAATTAAAATTCTTTACAACACCCAATACAGGTCCGTTATAATTCTTTGAAAGCGTCTTTCCTATGGCCTGTTCGGGCGTCCAACCAATTTTAGCAGCCAGTGCTTCATTAATAATATATGGTTGTTGAAAATTTGCTGAATTATGTGATGTATCCATCATGCCAAAATCCGATTGTTGAAAATCACGTCCGGTCACCAATTGCATTTTCATGGTTTTGATAAAATCGAGATCAACCGGCATTGCATTTAATGAAATCTGGTGTTTACCTTTTTCATCAATGGCCGTAATGCCGTCTCCCCATTGAACGAAATCCGGAGCCTCATAGGAGGCAGTTACCCCTTCGACTCCCCGTACTTGCTCAAAAGCATCCTTCAACGATTGGAAATTGTGATACATACTGCCGCCAATCGGCAGCACAATGACATGGTCCTTATCATAACCAAGATTCTTTGTTTGCATAAAATGCATCTGTTGCATGATAATGATCGTATAAGTGATCAGGAATATGGAAATGGCAAATTGTGTAACGATAAGTGTTTTCCGAAGAGTGTTTCTTCCGCCGGTAAATGAAAATCCTTTTTTTAAAACATTTAAGATTTGCGTTCCTGATAAAATCAGTGCGGGATATAGTCCTGCAAAAAAACTTACGATCAATGCAAAAAGGAATAATGAAATGATCGGTAATGGCTTCGTCAATATCGAAATGGAAAAATGCTCGCCCGAAATTTCATTGAAATACGGCAACAGCCAGATGCTAAGTACAAATGCGAGAATCGCTGCAAGAAAAGTGATAAAAAGAGACTCTCCGATAAACTGCCTGAACACCTGCGTTTTGGATGCGCCCATGACTTTTCGCATACCGATTTCGCCACTACGACCGGCCGATTGAGCAGTGGCGAGGTTCGTATAGTTAGCGCAGGCAATTATTAGTATAAGTATGGCAATGGCTGAGAAAATGTAGATGTATTTAATATTGCCGTTGGGCTCGAAAC
>DASXOT010000173.1:0-10516 GCA_036494065.1 Chitinophagaceae bacterium | reverse complement strand
AAAAAATACAATTCACCGGACTAAAAGCGCCTAGTCCGGCTGAAGAGGCAAAGAAATCTTTTGGGGGCGAATATTCAAAGGAAGCGATTGAGTTGCTTGAAACGGAGGGACCAAAATACCAATACGGAAAAGGCTGTCTTTCAGATGGAGTACTGGGTTCTTGGATTGCAAGAATGTGTGGATTAAATGATGTGGCTGATAAAATTAAAATCCAAAGTCATTTGCGCGCTGTCTATAAGTATAATCTCAAAAAGAATCTTAGAGATCACCCTAATCCTCAACGGCCATCATACGCTTTTGGTAATGAGGGTGGTCTTTTATTATGCAGTTGGCCAAAAGGCGGTAAGTTGTCATTGCCTTTTGTTTATAGCGATGAAGTATGGACAGGCATTGAACACCAGGTCGCATCGCATCTTATGCTAATGGGTGACGTTGAAAAAGGACTCGACATTCTGCGCACTTCACGTAATCGTTATGATGGTCGTATGCGTAATCCTTTCAATGAATATGAATGTGGTCATTGGTATGCACGGGCTTTATCAAGCTATGGTTACTTGCAAGCTCTGACAGGAGTTCGCTATGATGCTGTTGATAAAACATTGTTTATTGATTCCAGGATCGGCGATTTCACCAGTTTTCTTTCCACAGAAACGGGCTTTGGAACTGTGAATTTCAAACAAGGCAAGGCCGCTGTTAAAGTGGTTTATGGAAAGATCGATGTGGAAAATATCAAGATAGGTAGCGGTTAGCAGCCGGCAGTCTTCAGAGAATTTTATTCTGTTCACTGCGGACCGAGTATTGAAAACCGATGACAATATTCTATTCAGCCAGCCTGTATGTTGGTCTCGGGTATCCGGGTTGAAACGATGCCAGGTGTAATACTTCAACATGACAATTCTCGCCTTCAATTTTTCTAATTGATTGAAAAAAGAGTTGCTTTAATTGATCCGGCCCGGCCTCTGCACGTCCATTAACAATAATAGTTGTCTTTTCTTTTAACATTTGCCCGCTTAGTAGCTCATTACTATTGATATCATCTCCCGGAAAACTGATCTTTTTCTTCCACTCACCACTTTCTAAAAAAAATTTTAAATGCCCTATTGCAAATCGATGATTAGAAATGGAACCCGACAATTCGTTTATGAATTCCAAGCTCTTCCCTATTGCCTTTCCTTTTGAATGAATGACCAGGTAAGCATCCAGCCAACCAAGGGCTGCCTCCCCGTCTGCATATTTTTGATAATCGATCTCGAGCGATTTGAATCGGCCGTTCGATCCATTCTCATTCAGAGCATCTAACCATTGCCTGACGGATGCTTCTTCCCTGGATTGCTGAAACAATATTTCTTTGCCAGGAAACTCACGGGCAAGCACTGATCTGATCTTTTGAATTTCACCTTCGCGAAGCAAATCTGATTTATTCACAATTAAAATGCCTGCCTCTTCCAATTGCTTCCGATAGATATATCGTATGCTTTCATTTATAAAGGAAGACTGCCCTTCAAACAAAGAAAGTAATACGGGGCCGTCGGCAAAAACAGATAAATAAACATCGGCACCGGCATGTGAACGAAGTAAGGGCTTAACTATCGTAGCCACAAGATCCGCGCAGGAGCCGACTGCTTCGGCAAAAATAAAATCCGGGTGGAGTGAAACATCTAAATCCCGAATAGCCTGGTAAAATTGTGAATAGTTGCAGCAAAAGCATCCGTTCAATACCTCTTTATTGGGAATGTCCAAACTATTTGTCAACGCGGTGTCTACTAATTGTTCGCCCTGGTCATTGGTGATTACCGCCACTGATTTATGTTCCGACTTGAGTAAAATGGCCGCAGTTGTAATAGCGGTTGTTTTTCCGCTTCCAAGAAATCCACCGATAAGACAAAGCTTCATGCAAATAAAGATATATTACTTCCAGTATCATCAAAGCCAAAAGAAAGTTGGTAGCGCCTGCTAATCATCAAAATTTCACAAACTCCTGAAGTATTTTATCTTTATCTTTTTGCGCAGAAATAAAATAAATGCCCGGTTTAAGTTTGTGGATATTAAGGGTCTGAATTTTTGAATTGATTATGCTTTTCATCTCTATTTGTCCCAGTTCATTCAAGACGATCAACTCATTACCCACCCATCGTGAGTCAAATGCAAGGTTTACAGTGATCTCATTAGCGGCGGGATTCGGATACACCTGCACATGAAGCCACTGCGGTTCATCATCTGGGGGCGGAATAGCTGCCTTTGTTGGCACACCAAGGCCATTTGAAAAAAGAATAGAATAACGCGGCCCACCAGGTTGAAAGAGTGCCTGCATTTTTTGTTTCTGTCCGTTTGTAAACATCACGAGGCAATCATCATTTGTGAAATCCATATAGTCCATATACATATCACCATTAGGACCATTACTACAACTAACACGAACTCCCGATGGACAGCCATTGGTAAATGTCTCCTGTTTGGGAGTATCAGCCACGCTATCATCACCACAAAGTGCATCACCCCATAAATGATGCAAACCCAACCAATGGCCCACTTCATGTACGCAGGTTCTTCCCTGGTCGTAATTGCCGTTGTGTGTTATGCCGAATGCTCCATAGTTGACTACTACACCATCTTTATATGTTGGGCTGCCAGGCATGCTGGAGTAGCCGAGCAAGGTCTCGAGATTGCCTACCCAAATGTTCAGATAACTTTTAGTGTCCCAGGCGTCGTCACCCGCTTGAGAAGAAAATTTTATTTTATCATCTGTTGTCCATAACGAAACAGGTGAGTATTTGTGAATGATTCCCGTTGTTGCTCTTCCTTCGGAGTCAACTGTGGCCAGGCGAAATTCTATTCCACAATCGGCCGCAAATACTTTAAAGTAAGAAGGGATTTTTGTTGTATCAGGATTTTGTTTCCGATAATCTCTATTCAGTGCCACCATCTGGCTCTCAACAACATCATCCGAAATATTTTCTGAGGGATAATGATATAGTATGTGTACCACAACTGGAATGGTAATTATTTTACCGACATCAAATGAAGAGCGCTCGGACTGGTGGAGTTTCGCGAAATTCTCAGCTGCCCTGAACAATGCTTCAGCCGGGGGATTTGCTTTAATCAACTGTTGCTGGTACTCGAACGAGGCACATTCCTTTTGGGCAAAAAGGCAGTGAACGGACAGCATCGCAGTCCATCCAATTATTATTTTTCGGGCATGCTTCTTCATTCCAACAGATATAACTGGCAGCATTCATCCGACATTGGAAACTATAGTAGTAAAAGGGGGAATTCCAGGGATAGAGTTTCAATTCAAAAATCTTTCATTAAGAGAGGACTCTTCCCTCAAATATAATTGCTTTTAGCATAAGCCCAAAGCTTTAACAGGCTTAATTCACATCAAATCTTATTTTTGTGCCAATCAACAGATTGAAATGAAAAAAAACTTCCTTCCTGGTATTTTTACGATAGCTATTTGTGTTTATTTATATGCTTGTAACAACAATGATTCTTCCCCTCCTTCTACCCCCCTGCCGCCTTCGCCGCCCATGTTAAACTGTATTGTTCAAACCACTTATCCGCACGATACTTCATCTTTTACCGAAGGATTACTAATTTATAATGGCTCACTCTATGAAAGCACGGGTAATAACGGTGAGTCAAAGTTGTTAAGGACCAATCTTGCCACCGGAAAAGCGGAGAAACAAATCAAATTGGATTCTATTTATTTTGGTGAGGGTATTGCCATTCTTCGTGACACCATTTACCAATTGACCTATAAGCAACAGATTGCGTTTGTATACACGTTGAAAGATTTTAAAAAGATAAAAGAGGTTCCTTTTAATACGGACACGCGGGAAGGTTGGGGAATGACGACAGATGGAACTTACCTGATCGCTGATGACGGCTCAAGTAATTTATTCTACTACGAGCCTTCTACTTTCAAGTTGGTCAAAAAACTAACCGTGACCGATGCAGGTTCCCTTAGCTACAATGTGAATGAGCTCGAATACATCGGCGGATATTTGTATGCCAATCAATGGGGATTGCCCTATATCTTTAAAATCGATCCATCGAATGGACAAATTGTTGCCAAAGTAGATCTAACCGATCTTTGGAACACGATTAAACAAAAAGATCCACACGCCGAGGTGCCAAATGGAATTGCTTATGATTCCGCAACTAAAAAAATCTATGTTACTGGAAAATGGTGGCCGAATTTATATGAGGTCAAGTTCCAGGAATGAATTGAAAAATTAAAACTGATATCCAAATTTCCCAATTTCAAAATTCCAAAATCCGAAATTTCATCTTATTACTTGCTTACAATATAAATCACAGAGCTGCACCTGTCTTTATGTGTTATGGCCTTTAAATTAGACAAAAGGCCATTCCACGTTGCGCCGATCCAGTTCGTTTTGCCTTCGCCGGGGACTTGCGTGTGCTTATATTGACTGCTAAGGAGGCAAACGTAGAAGCTATCGAACCACATCGGTTTAAGTTCAGTGATTCGCATTCCATTTTCCTTCATTAATCGTTGCATCGATAATGGTGAAAAATGATATAAATGCCGCGGCACATCATATGCCGCCCAACACTCTTTATACACAAATGCATCGAATGAAGTATAATTAGGAACAGCGATGATCAGCTTCCCTTCCTTTTTGAGAAGTTGTTTTAATTGCCTTACATACCGCTGCAAATCGTGCACATGTTCCAGTACATGCCAGAGAGTAATTGCATCAAAAGAATCTGCAGGCAAAGAAAAAAGTGCGTCGATATCTTTTAACTCGCATTTGAAACTATCCCTGGCTACCTGTCGCGCACCCTGATCGGGTTCAAGACCTGTTACCAGCCAGCCGTTTTGATTCATTTCATGTACAAAAGTACCTGTGCCACTCCCAACATCCAGAAGCTGCCCCTGTTTTAAGCCGGTAATCTCAGTGACCATCCTTCGTTTATTTCGCAAGGTTCTCTTGCGGATCACGTGATACAAACGATTGATAAGCCCTTTAGAAGTATTTGTGTGGGAAATATAATTTTCGGATTTATAATATTCACCGATCACATCACTAGTGGGGATGTCCTGTGTAAATCGCAATGAACAATCATTACATTGCCAAATCGAAAATTCCTTAGCCGACACCGTATAGTCCTTTACTGACAAAACAGGCGCGATTGATGAAGAATTACAGATAGGGCAATGAGTATAATGAAATGTGGTATTCATCTGTGTAAACGATGGGCAAAGTAAAATGAAATTGCATGAATTTAACTGGAATTACCGGGATATATAGTAAGGTGCCGGAGGATCTGCGGGAGAAATTTTTACAGTATTTGCTGTTGCTTTGTTGCTCTCAGAAAAATGCCATCCCAAAAATATAAGCGCAGCCAATATAATTGCCAACGGCCATACCCACCACTTATCACTTGTTATTTCGTCCACAGGTTGCAATAGTTCCCGCATCTGTGTTGAAGTTTTTTCCCTTTCCCCTACAAGCATGGTATGCTCGGCGTTCTTCCGGGTAACCTTTTCAGCAGTAACTGTACCATATCCCAAAAACTCCAATTGTTGAGGTATAAATTTTATATCACCCGAAATTTCTTTTTGTAAACTCCCTATACCGCGCCAATGTATTTGTTTCCCCTCCCTCAATTGTCGATTGAGTTCGAACAGGAATTCATTAAAGCGAATCACAGCTTCCTGTTCTGTTATGCTGAGATTTGTCGATAACCAGGAAAAAAGTTTTTCCGGTGGCACGTCCTCCGATCTGTCAAATTCAAAAAAATATTTTGGAGTTAAAAAAGAATGATTAACAAATTCTGCTGCAGCCGGCTGTCTTTGAAGTGCAAGCACACCAATGCCTGGCAGATCTAATTTTTTATATTTAATGAGGTACCTGTAGAGGACTTCATGCATTATCAATTCTTTTGGTCAAAAGCAAAGATAATGCCCGCCACGAAGTTAAAGCCATACACCGGGTATTGATTCCAGCGCTGGTATTGTTGGTTGAAAAGGTCATTGAATTGGGTCCAGACCTTCAGGTTTTTTGTGATCTGGAAATCGAGACCTGCATTCAAATCAAATGCGCCTTTCTGTTTGGCACTGCTCCCATCCTGTTTGCGGTATTGGGCTCCGCCCCAACCAAAAAGATCAGAGGTGAGATAGAGATCTTTTAGCACCCGTACCCGCATAGAAGCATTTAGTTCAAGTGGCAACAATCCATAAGCCCTGGGATTGTCTTTCAAATTCATGTAGTGATTAAGACTAAAACCTGCCCGCAGTGAAAATTTCTCCTGCTGAGTATAACCAATTTCACCATCATAGTGCAGTACTTTCATTTGGGATTCATTCAACACAATAAATGATTTGCCATCAACCGAATCATTCACAAATAAAGGTTGGTTAGTTACTTTATTGAATGCCACTTTCGTACTGTAGGAAAAATGATCATCGACAGAACCTTTAAAACCGATGTAACGTTCTTCAATGCCTGTATTTTTTAAATCGGCAGGGGCATAGATCCATGGATTGAAGTTGGCAAGATATTCATACGTTGTCTTGCGCAGATAACCAATCCACCCGGCAATAAAATTGAAGCGTTTATCTGTCGTTCCGATCTCAGCCATTACATTGGGGTAGATCTTTGGATTTTTATTATCCCAGGTCGGCTTTATTCCTGCCTGGATATTTATTGTTGGTGTTCTATAAATCACAGACGGCGAAATGTAGTAAGCGTTGTTATTTAAAGTTACTTTTCCATCCGGTTTGTAACGGGTGAGGTCAAATGTAATTCCTAAGTCAACTGCAAAATCCTTTCCCACCGTCTTCTCAAGAGGAAGATTGACATAAGTATTGCTTTCGGTGTTATTATGATTATCACTGAAAACATGAACCCTTGCTTCAGGCGAATACGATAAGCCAAAACCTGTGGGCTGAATATTATGAAACGCTACCCGCACCATGTAGGTTTGAAAGCGCTGTTTTATCGAATCGGTTGGAAATGATAGGGTCTCTGGTTCATATCCATATTTGTAAGTCTGGTCACTCTTCAATCCCACCATTGCATCCCATTCCAGGTTTTTCGATGTTTGAAAAAAACCATTCAATCCAATGTCCGTGTGGCTAAAATCCTGAAAATCTTTTTTACCATTTGAAGCAACATGCTTACCATAGATATTTAAACCGGCGGTTTTCCCGTCGCCAAAGGAAATGCCTGTCTGTAAGTAAGGCGTCCGCTGGCTTCCAAAGCCGACTTTGATATAACTATTATTGTCCCATCGGCCACCGGTGTCAATATTCATAGCCAGGGGTTTCAAATTACCCGGCTGATAATCGAATAGTAAATTCTGATCCGGCAATGTGTATTGCAACTTTGGTTTGGTGGTATCTTCAGAAGGCGGCGTGGCATTCATGTTAATCTTTGCAGTCTGGTGCAGTGTGGGTTTAAAAGTTGAGGTCACCTCTACAACATGCTTTCTTGTAGTATCGATCTGCGCCTGCGAATAAATTCCATACAGCAGTGCCCCGGTGCCAAAAAAAACTTTTAAATAGTGCCGCCGCTTTATCATTGTTCTGTTTTGTTACTGTTTTTGTTCGTGATAAATTGTCAAATGTGAATTGTCAATTTTGCAACCGACACACAACTCTGAACTTCCGACTCTCCTCACTGCCCCACTTTACTATTTTTACTTTCCTCATCAATCACCTTGCTCAGTTTTGTCTGTGCTTCGGTTTTCAATTCCACATTTATACTATGATCAACAACGCTCTGAAACGTTGCCTTTGCATTGAAATAATCTTTCTCTTTGAAATAAATATCACCCAGGAGAATATATGCTTTTGTAACCCAATAGTCATAAGACCCGGATTTATTGATCACCTCAAAAGCAGCCTTTTCGGCCTCTGGTAAATGATCTACAGAAAACCAGCTATTTGCAATCCCATACCTTGCTTCCGCAGCCAATGCCGATTTATTGATTAAAACAACAGTCTTATAGTTTGCGATCGCAAGGTCATATTGGCCACCAACTTCGTATGATTTTGCGATAGCCATATTGGCCAGCGCTTTATCATCGCTACTGCTGCCTTTTTGATTGAGCAGGTCTTTTGCATTATTTACAGCATCGGTCCATTTCTGCTGTTCATATTGACTACGCAGGAGACCGCGCATTGCCTCCAGTTTGTTTTCCTGTGTAGAGGTTATCTGTTTTAATTGAGCATAGTAGGTTTCCGCCTTGAGATAATTTTTCAATTGAAAGAAATAAATACGAGCTGCGGTTAACGCAGATTTTTCTGCATATTTATTCGGAGCCTGTGCAACTACCGCTTCATACCCACTAAGGGCATTATTCCAATCACCCTTACTATTATAGATTTCACCACGATAGAAATTTACGTCAACGATATGCGCACCATCAGGAAATTTTTGAGCATAGTTATTAAAGGAAGTGAGAGCTGATGAAATGTTTCCATTTTGATACTGGATCTCGGCAGCGGAAAATGTCAGTGAGTCCTCTGTATCGGTTGACAACGGTTTTCCTTCTTTCTTCATGAAGTCGGCATATTCATTCGGCTTACCGGACTCTACGTAAATCGTTTTTATATCATCGAGAGCCGCATCAGCCTCATCAGAATTTGGATACTGATCAATCAGCGTCTTATATTGATTTAACGCCTCACCCGTATTGTTTAAATTGTAGTAACAAATTCCCAGTTGCAGATAAGCTTGTGGTTTTTGAGCATTGTTATCCTGGGCAGCAATTACATTTTTGAGATATGTAATCGCATCTTTAAATCTTTCATCAGCCATGTATGCCTTCGCAATTTCCATGTTAGCATCCGTCGCCAGGGACGAAGTGGGGAATTTGCGATTCATGGTATTCAGCAAATTGATCTTTTCAGTGGGGGTTTTAATGCCGACTATCATAGCCTGCTGAAATGTCGCATAGTCTTCTGCCGGCCATGAAAATTTTATCACATTGCCGTACATCGCATTTGATCTTACGTAATCGCGATTCATAAAATAGCAATCTGCGGTTCGGATATAGGCATCCTGGGTAATGGCATCTGATGTCATCGCCGCATTTTTACCTACCGGCTCAAAAAAAGTCAATGCGGCAGGGTAATTTTCCTTACGCAGGTAACAATATCCCAGGTTATATTTCACATTGGTCGCATTGGCCTCACCGCTTGCAGGCGCACCGGCGGTCAAGTATGCATTATAAAATCGAATGGCGTCATCCAGCTTGTCACTCCTGTATGCTATCTCACCTTTCCAGAAGTTGATATACGGGAGAACCGCCGTATTATTCGGATCCTTTAATGCCTTATCCAAAAGAGCGTCAGCGTCAGCCAGTCTTCCATCGTTGATCAATTCCGTGGCCCGGCCAAACAATATTCTAGGATATATTTTTTTCGCATTCTCCGATGGCTTGTCCATGGATTGCATCAGGTTCATGGCATCAGCATAATTATTTGTATTGGTAAGCACAGAAACCAACAATTCTTTCGCTTCCTTATTATATGCTGAATTCGGATAATCAGTCAAAAATGATTGAAGACTGTTCAAGGCCTCATCCTGGTAGCCCAATTCATAAGAAAGCTTGGCATAATTGTATTTGGAAACCTCTTTGAGTCCTGGATTACTACTATTCGAAGCGCAAAAAAGAAACGCATTTCTCGCATTGGCCTTTTGACCTGTTTTCAAATAAGCATCACCCAACATATACATTGCATGCTGGCTAAGTGTATCTTCCTTGCCACTTAGTTGCTTGAATCCATCTATTGCCTTTGGATATTGCTTTGCCTGGTAATAACAATAGGAAAGTTCATAAAGATCTTCGCGGCGAACTTTTTTCGCTTTGCTTATATACGCTTCCAGGTAAGGAAGCGCACTATCGTATTCCCCTCTCTCAAAATGTGCATGACCCAGCAATTGGTTCATTTCAACATCGTAATATCCTCCCCCTGTCTTCAATTTTTGTCCCGCATAAGCAATGGCTTCATCTTTTTTTCCCTGTATGTAATATATCTGAGCTATATAATAAGGAACGATAGTCTGATAATTTTTTTCATTCTCAACTATCTTAAAACTTTGCAGTGCATCATTGTAGTTCCTGTCACGAAAAGAAAGAAAGCCGTAGTAATAATTTGCATCAATGTAATTCGGGTCGTCTTTTAACTGTCTTATACTATTAAATAATGGCTTTGCTTTGGCAAACCGTTGAAGAACAAAATAGGAGTAGCCCTGGTGAAATTCCATGTCGGCAATTTCCCTGTTACTCAGATTTGCGATACTTGACTGCTCATAAAGCTGCACCGCATCTCCAAATCGTTGGTGACGATAGTAATATTCACCGAGGTGAAAACAAAGTTGTTCGACACGCGCGTTATTTTTTTCGTTATCGATGTAGGTCTTGGCCATTTCTTCCGCGCGGCCCTCATTTTGTTTCAATGCACAGGCGATCGTGTAATAATTGATCTCCTGCACCGTGATCACATTGTTCACCTTGTCTGTTTCATGCACCGACTCCT
>DASXOT010000172.1:0-2615 GCA_036494065.1 Chitinophagaceae bacterium | reverse complement strand
TTAAAAAAAGAATAAACGAAAAAGGCAATAAAAAGACGTATCTCGTTATGAGGACCTCGCCAAACGTTTTCTTCAGTACATCCTGGACGCTTCCAAAAAAGAAATCAAAAGCCATAATAGAAAACGAGAATAGTGCTGCCTTGTATTTATTCCGATACAAGAGCCAGCCTAATAAAAAGAGAAGAAAAGATGCTAAAATATAAACTCCCAGCAGGTAAAATGCGTCTGAAGAAGGAATAGCGTCAAAATTTTCTGTATAACCGTGGAGTACAAAGAAAACCGGAAGCAGCAGAAAGAATACCGGCAGGGTGCGCACAGTTTTTTGAAATTTATTCATCTTTCTTTTTCATTAAATAAATTACCCTGCCGGAATTACCCACGTTTGCCTTTTTTAATATAGAAAAATGTTTCTCAAATGTTGCCAGGAAATTCGATTCCGTATAGTCTGCATAAATATCTTTTTTTTGCCTGAGCATCAATTGGATTTTTTCGTCCTCTTTTGGAATAAATTCAATGATCAGTAGGGTTGCTAGTCTTTTAAACAGGCGTGACACCATGTCAAATGAAAAGTTTTTTCCTATTACCAGGTGGTGGATGATTGCCAGCGCCATGGCGATATCGAGATGTGCCCGTTGAATAAAGGAACTGCGTTCACTGTTATTAAAGCCGATAGCGGGCGAAGGGTTGGCCAGGTCAATCAAAAGCGGCAGGATATTTACTTCTTTTTCTTTTTTCACGAGTTGATAGAGCTGATTTATTGCGTTGCTATCAAAATCAATGGAGATTGTCTGAATATCCTTTTTAGCAATAAGTTGTGAGAATTCTCCTTCATTAGCCCCGAGGTCGATACAGGTTTGCAGACCAGTGGTTTCATCGATCCACTGTGCAATGATCTTTTTTTTCTGCTCTATATAGTCGCTTCGTTGATTTGCCTCTTCGTAATAATTACTCCATGTACTGGGTTTTGCATTCCATTTTAGCGAGCTAACCAGGTCCGCGAGGCTATCAACCAGTCTTCTCAATTTTTTTTCGGAAAAATTGTTTGTGCGTGGCTCTTCCTTATCAATTCTTCGTGCGGCAAGTCCTTCATGAAGATGTATATGTAAGTAAGTATTAAATGAAAATTTGCTTCGCCACGGTAATAGCGAGCGGGTTAGTGAAAGGGGAATACCATCCGGGTATGCCAGCATCAAAGACTGAATTGGTTGTTGACTATAATGCATCAGCAAAAGGGGTGAAAGAAAATTTTCACAAAACTGCCGGTAGGCAATCCATGGCTTGAATGGATCATATTTTTCGAAAGACAGTGTGTCGATGGCAATTGGTTTCCCATGCAGCCATTGTATGTTAAATGGTGTAGCATCCTTCAACATTATCCCGAAAGGAATGCTTTCTTTTGCCAATTGGAGTGTTAGAAGAGCTGCGTCTTTTAGCATATTAAAACACCACTCGTATGGATAAGAAATAAACGGTATTGCATGTGGCTTAAGAGTTTTGTAATGCGTGTCCGATTTAAATATATTTTCCGTTAGCTCTTCATGGGAAATCAACCATTGATTTTTCGCCATGTGAGCATAACAACCACTGCTGATAAATAGGTCGAAATCTTCTTTAAAAACTTTGTTTACCTGTCTATAAATGATACCGTCCTTTTGAAACACAAATCCTGCGGGGTCGCGAAAAGAAGAGGTGAGAGATTGTAGGGTTTGTTGCATAAACCGCCGGTCAGGAATTATTTTTTGATGATCCTGAAAAAAGTGATTTTATGTACCACCATGCATTCTTAAAAAACCGGCCGATGCTTTTAAAGAAAAATCCAACACCAAGCGCAGCAGCAACAATTGCCTGTACCAGATAACTTCCGCTGCCGGGATCGATGTATAGAATGTAGTTGTGCATGGACCGTGGTCTGACTTTGAGTCGTCAGTCGCCAGAAAAAATTGACAATTCACAAATCATCACTGACTCGGAACTCCCACTCTTAGCTCCTGACTCTCGTGTCACATATAGTTCAAATTCGTCTTTGGAGTTAAAGTTAGCAAAGTTTCATACATAAGCTGGATAGTGCTTTCGACATCGTCGCGATGTATCATTTCAACAGGTGTATGCATATATCGCAGCGGGATAGAAATGAGAACCGAAGGACATCCATCATTAGAATAAGCGAATGAATCAGTATCCGTACCCGTACTGCGACTGAGTGCCCTCCATTGAACAGGAATTCTTTTATTTGCAGCAACTTTTTCCACCACGGCGAGTAATTTATTATGAATAGCGGGTGCATAAGCAAGTGAAGGTCCCTTGCCACATGCAATATCTCCCTCACTATTTTTATTAATCATGGGCGTGGTTGTATCATGTGTAACATCGGTCACGATGGCAATATTAGGTTTGATTCTTCTTGCGATCATTTCGGCGCCGCGTAACCCTATTTCTTCCTGCACAGCATTTACTATATATAAACCGTATGGCAGTTTTTTATTATTCTTTTTTAATAGCCTTGCCACCTCTGCAATCATAAAACCACCTACCCTATTGTCGAATGCTCGACCGATTAAATTATTGTTAGCAAGTTCATCAAACCCTTCCTGGTAGGTCACAACAGCTCCAATGTG
>DASXOT010000171.1:0-2650 GCA_036494065.1 Chitinophagaceae bacterium | reverse complement strand
TCGCAGGCTGTCTTCACATTCTTTGATAATGCTTTCTTTGCCCGCATATTTGTACATATCAATATCATTTCCGTCGTTGCCCTTGCTGCTGAAATGAAACTTGCCTTTTTGTAAATCCCAGCGCAAGCCATACTTGGTCAGCAACTGGACCTTGTCTCTCGAAATATTTTTTATTGCTTCACCCACGATTTCTTCACTTAGTCCCTGGCCATAAGCAGGCGCGGTATCGATTGAAGTAACGCCGAGATCGAAGGCGGCGCGTATGGCATCCACGGCATCATTGCGGTCATTGCCACCCCACATCCAGCCGCCTGCAGCCCATGCGCCGAAACTAATAGCCGAAACCTCCAGGGAAGATGATCCTAATTTTCTATTACGTTCATTCATTTCAAATAAATTCAAAAGTCGAAATTAAAAATTCAAAAAGTGAATGTTGGGGGTTGGATTTTAGCATTTAGTCGCTTTGCTTTTTTGATCCATACTATGTGTAACCGCTGTGTACCTATCCTTCTATTGTTAAGATTTAAATCATTATAATTTTTTAAAACGCACAGCCATTCCACCGCCTGCCGCCAGATGAACTTTCAAAGTATCATTTTTCGAAACCGTGCTGGTTTCTTTGGTAAGATCATTAGGGTTGACGTTTACATCATCGGCATCTTCAAATATTTCCGCTTCATATTTTCCATCACTCAGAAAATCTAACGGCACATTTATTTCACGGGCTGAATGATTATTGATCGACCCGGCAAACCAATCGTCTCCTTTTTTTCGCGCTATCACCACGTATTCCATAAACCTGGCATCGGGTACTTTCGTTTCATCCCAATTAGTAGGAACCTCTTTTATAAATTCAAATCCGGGTTGTCCTTCATAGGCTTCAGGATAATCACAAACCATTGATAATGGATTTTGCAACACCACGTACATCGCGAGCATGTGACAACGAGTGCCAAGCATTAATGGCCGCGTGTATTGCACACGGAACAATGAGTCCGGCACCGCCCGAAACCCTCCGAGATGGTAGTCGGTAGGCCCTGCAAGTAATCGTGTAAAAACGACATTGAGATCATGATCGGGAGTAATTCGTTTATCCCATTTATTTACCTCATAGTTCAGGGTGCCTTCCCGCGTAAATTCATTAGGATATGTTCTTGTTTCACCCGTAGGTTTATAGGCACCGTGAAACTGGATGTGTAAATGATGCTGGGCTGCTTTTTGTAGAATTTCCGTTTGCATATTTACCATTTCCTGGTCATCGCGATCCATAAAATCAACCATCATTCCTTTCAATCCCCATTTTTCGAACACGGCAAAAGCCGTGTCCAGCTTCGGATACAATGCCGCCCAGTGAACCCATACGCGAACGCCGACGCCATGTTGACCTGCATAGTCGCAAATCTCTTTCATATCTAAACCAGGGACTGGGGTAGTCACATCGGAATGCGGTCCCGGCTGGAAACCGACTCCATCATCCGTATACCATTGATGCAAACCATATTCAACTACTGAATGAAATTCGAGGCCATTGCGTGCGCAGAAATCAATATAATATTGATTGGTAACAAAATTATTTCCCGGTGCATTGATAGTGTCCGGCACCACATTACCATTCCACCAGGGAAAAGTCGTTTTGCCTGGCTTTATCCATGACACATCAGTCAGTTTACAAGGCTCGCTCAAACTGGTAAGAATATTCGATTCGATCAATGTGCCAATACGATCACTGATCATCAGCACGCGCCAGGGGCTGTTGTGAGGGAGAGTTGCCTTTACTTTTATTTCGGTTTGATGTGGCAACGGTGATAATTTGGAGACGAGCACATTTTTTTCCTTTGATAAATACATCCCGGCATAGTCAAAGAGGTTGGCTTCGGTGATAGCAACATAAACGGGGCCGGGAAATTCAAGCGTGGCGGGCATATCCATCAATGTATCTTCCTTTACCTGGCTAAAGGGCAGATGTGTGTACTCCCCTTCGTGTGAACTCGTATAATTGGGAAGAAATAAGGCCAGTATAGTAGGATCTCCATTCAGATTAAATGTGGTTTGCTCATCGGTGAGCGAGAATTGAGACCAACCAGTTTGTTGTGGAAATTCATACCGGAAAGCAAGGCCGTCATCAAACGCCCTGACCACCAGGTTAATTTTCCTGGAGGGTGATTTAGTTTCTTCTAAAGGAATGGTTACTTCATGGTAAGCCTGCTTCACCAATTTTGCTTTTCCAGTGATGAGTTCATAATCTTCTTCGCCATTACGGAAAATGGGTTTGACTATTTTGAGATTTTTTTTGAATTCGCCTCCTTCTAAAAAATCGAGACTCAGCGAGGAGTTGTTGAGCAGGAGTTTATTTTTAAACGATACAGTGTAAAACACACTTCCATCCGCAAGATGGAAATTGGAGACAATGTTTCCATTGGGTGAACTGACACGAACGTTTTTTTGCGCAGGCAGGTACAACGAAATCGCTAGAAGAAATAGCAATAAACCAATTCGCATTGGGGGTCAATTTATTTTTTAGAAACATTGGATCAGCTTTTATGCTTCCAATAGATGAAAGATAGACAAAAATTGAATCGACCGCTGAGTTGGAATGAGAAGCCGTTAAAAATCCTGGCATATCATCTCTGTGCGTCTCTATGTCCTCCAG
>DASXOT010000170.1:0-1949 GCA_036494065.1 Chitinophagaceae bacterium | reverse complement strand
CCTAACTCTTTTCGTAAAATATCGAAATAAGCAGTATTAAAACCCATGACTGCAATCCTTGCCGGGATGAGGTCGATAAAACGGCCATCTTTGCCTATGGAAAAGCCTTTTATTGTGAAAAAAAACTTCTGGCTTTTTTGAGAAAATTTAGGTAATTTACAAGTGTCCGTAAGGGATTATAAGTCACCAACCGACCCCAGGGAAATTAAAACGATTACTCACCTTTAAAATTTAAATCCCATGGTTCAGGCAGACATCTCGCAGCTTTCCAGAGAGTGTAACACCTGGAGAGATGCATTACGCGCATTTCGCGATGAATTTACTCAAAGCAAACACAAACTTCAACAACTCGCCAGTCACACTCTCTCTAAAGATGATCTTACAGAAGTAGAACATTATCACAACCAGTTTCACATCCAACTCATCAACATTCACGATCTTAAACACTCTATTAAAAATCATGAGCGCAAGGTCAATTTCGAACTGGAAACTCATAGCGGACAGTTGAATGATGAGACCCTCAATGATCACGAAAACCTTTACGATCAGTACCAAAGTCTTGAGCATCGCTTATTAGACCTTCGTGAAGAATTCAGCAATTTTTTTGAACGAGCGCAGTAAGTCGGCTCTTAGTCTTGAGTTCTGGGTTATTGAACCAGCATGAGATGAACTTTTTTAACTCGGCACTCCGGCAGACTTAACGATTTGGAATTAATATTGCATGATTTTTTTTGATTCATGTAAGTTGATTTCTCTCTAACATAATTGCACTAAATAAGTTAATTATCAATAAATATTCTTGCCATGGCTGAATTTGATACCTCACACGTAAAAAATATTGTCTTACTGGGTCATGCCGGCTCGGGTAAGACAACCTTAGCGGAATGCATGCTTTTTGAAGCTGGCATAATAACCCGCCGCGGCAACATAGCCGAAAGAAATACCACAGGAGATTACCACGAGTTAGAACAAAACCGTGGTAATTCTATTTTTAGCAAACTCCTACACACAAAATGGCGAGGGTATAAAATAAATATTCTGGATACACCGGGCTATGATGATTTTGTTGGCGAGGTGATATCGGCTCTTCGTGTAGCTGATACCGGTGTCATGTTGTTAAATGCGGCAATGGGCGTAGAAGTGGGCACCGATATTATCTGGGAGTATACGGAGAAGTTTAAAACCCCCATGATCTTCGCCGTGAATAAATTAGATGATGACCAGGCTGATTTTGATAAAACCGTAGCTGAAGCAAAGGCGCATTTTGGAAGCAAAGTAGTGGTAGTGCAATATCCCAGGCAACTGGGAGCGGGATTTCATGAGATTATCGATGTGCTGCGCATGACCATGTATAAGTTCAAAGATAATGGTGGCAAGCCGGAAAAACTTTCAATACCGGATGACGAAAAACAAAAAGCCGAGGAACTGCACAAAGAGTTAATTGAAGCCGTTGCCAGCAATGATGAAAGCCTGATGGAAAAATATTTTGACAAGGGAGAGTTGGCCGAGGACGAAATGAAGGATGGAATGAAAAAGGCAATGATCAATCACGACCTGTTTCCTCTATTTTGCCTTTCAGCGATAAGAAATATGGGCAGTGGAAGACTGATGGGCTTTATTGATAACGTTTGTCCAAGCGCCAATGAAATGCCTGCACAAAAAACAAAGAGGGGAGAAGAAATGCCTTGTGATGTAAATGGTCCTCCATGCATTTTCATTTATAAAACAGTAAATGAATCGCACGTGGGTGAAATGTCTTTTTTCAAAGTGTATTCTGGCACTATCCGCAGCGGTATGGAATTGGAAAATGAGACGACGGGTATTACTGAAAAGATCAACCAGCTTTTTATGGTAGAGGGTAACAAACGAAACCCTACCAATGAGTTGGTAGCGGGAGATATCGGGGCCACGTTGAAATTGAAAAATACGCACGTTAATAACACACTTCA
>DASXOT010000169.1:0-2518 GCA_036494065.1 Chitinophagaceae bacterium | reverse complement strand
TTTGTGTGGAATCAGAAAACCTGCTATTGATACTCATAATGATTCGCTTCTGGCGTTGTGCGCGCTCCATACCCGTTAAACCTTGCAGTGAATCCATAACTTCTTTCGTTACATCGCTGATGCGAAGCAAGAATTGGACAGTTAGGCCTTCTGCAGGAATTTCATCCGCTTTTGAGCTGGCATAAAAACCATCCCGTAAATAGTTGTGATCAACCGTGCTGGCACTTGCAATCACATCATAACCGCAATGATGATTAGTGAAAATCAAACCTTCAGGACTCACGATCTCACCAGTGCATCCGCCGCCGAAAATGATGATCGCATCCTTTAAAGATGCTTTATTAATGCTGTAGAGTTGTTCTTTAGTAAGCTTTAATCCTTTTTTTACCATATCGTTATACACCTGTTCTCCCAACAGCAAAGGGAGCCACATGCCCTCATCGGCAAAGGATTTGACCAGGAACGTAAAAAGAAAAAAAATAGTAATGAATAGTTTTCGCATGTTTGTTTTTTTACCAATGGCAAACGTACTTTAAATTCCTCAAACACAGGCTGACATTGCTTTGAACGGTAATCGCGACTTAAGTTTAAGTAGATGAAGGCTGATTTAAAACCTGCCACAGCAAATCTTTTAGCTCAATTAATCCTTTGCCAGTAACAGAAGAGATAAAAATATGCGGAACGTTTTGGGGTAATTCGTTTTCAATTGCCCTGGTCAACTCATCATCCAACAAATCGCTTTTACTTACAGCGATTAAAAATTGTTTATGCAGTAACTCGGGGTTATAATGCTCCAGTTCCTTTACAAGAATGTCAAATTCTTTTTTGTGATTAGGGCTGTCGGCCGGAATTAAAAAAAGCAAGACGGGGTTTCTCTCAATATGCCGCAGGAATCGATGTCCTAAACCTTTTCCCTCAGCTGCTCCTTCAATGATGCCTGGTAAATCAGCGATACAAAAGCTTTTTCCATCACGATAGTCAACGATGCCGAGGTTAGGAGTTAGAGTGGTAAAGGCATAATCTGCGATTTTTGGTTTTGCTGCCGTGATCACCGAGAGTAAAGTGGATTTACCGGCATTTGGAAAGCCAACGAGACCGACATCGGCAAGTACTTTTAATTCCAAAATTTTCCAACCTTCCACACCGGGTAAACCGGGCTGCGCATATTCCGGAGCCTGGTTGGTAGCCGTTTTAAAATTTGTATTTCCAAGGCCGCCCATCCCGCCCTTCAGCCAGATAATTTCTTCCTGATCGGTTAATATTTCGCCTTGCTTCTCACCTGTTTCCTCATCTATTGCAATGGTGCCAAGGGGTACTTCAATAACTATGTCCTCGCCGTCACGTCCCGTTTTATTATTGCTGCTACCGCCTTCCCCATTTTTGGCAAGGATATTTTTGAAGTACCGCAGGTGAAGCAATGTCCAAAGATTTTTGTTTCCTTTTAAAATGATATGACCACCACGGCCACCATCGCCACCATCCGGCCCCCCAAATGCCGTCATCTTGTTGCGCAAAAAATGCTTGCTTCCAGCACCGCCATGCCCACTCCTGCAAAAAATCCTGATTTGGTCTACGAAATTGCTCTTATCCACTGATTTTTTTGAGTGACAAAAGTAAGTGATTCAATGTGGCTATTTATTTGGCAAAGTTTTTTCAGCTTTCTTAAAGCCGGATTGGAAGTACCGAAAAACTCCCGAATAAATTCAATATGACAAAAGAATTAAAAAGCAGCCATTCAGTAGAACCTGCCTGTCAAAAGAGATCAGATGGTGATCATTTGAAATTTGAAATCCACCGAAAGAAAGGTGAGGTGAAATTTGACTTTACCCTCGAATTAAATGGAATAAAAAGCTGGGTAGTGCCTGACGTACCTTCAATGAACCCGCTTGAACAACGCAGGGCAGAAGAAAGTGAACTTGACCTGGAAAAAATGGTTGAAATGAATGCGGGCCAGCCTTTGACTGAACAAGCCCTCAGAACCTGGGATAAAGGGAATTATATACCAATTGATGATAATGGAGATGTTTTATCGGAACAGGAGGCATTGAGATGTTTACATGAAGGTTCTTTAAAGTTTTTTCTGCAGGGAAAGAAATTGGTTGGCGAATTTGTCTTGTATAAAAAGGAAAGCGATATCTGGCTCTTGATGAAGCGACATGATGAATTTGCCCTATATAATCACTACAGCTACGAATTCCAGGAAGAGTAGCTTCTTTGAATTTTGTGGAATATCCTCTACATTTTTGATTGCGTGGAACCAGCTATAAGCATTTAGCTAAAGGTCAGTATAAAATGAAATCATCTTGCTTAATCAGCCATGTGGTGAATAGATGAAAATAAATTACTTCGATAGTTGTCACTTACCGGTAAAGTCTTGGATCCAATAGTCACCGACTTGCGCGAAATTGTATTAAGCATACGAATGGGTACGATGTAAGAGCGGTGAATTCTTATAAACTCATTTTTTTGCAATTGTTCCTCGAAATATTTAAGGTTATGCAGCACGAGCAGCGGCGAA
>DASXOT010000168.1:0-2410 GCA_036494065.1 Chitinophagaceae bacterium | reverse complement strand
TCGAGTTACAGGTGCTTGACAGCTATCATAACAGGACGTACAGCAACGGCCAGGCAGGCGGCATTTACAAACAATCAATGCCTTTAGTGAACGTTTGCCGCCCTCCTGGTGAATGGCAGACTTATGATATAATTTTTACGGTTCCGCGGTTTAACAGCGATAGCACGCTAAAATCTGCAGCTCGAATTACAGTATTTCAAAACGGGGTTTTGGTGCAGAATAATTTTTCCATTTGGGGTGGCACAGAATATATTGGCATTCCTGTTTACAAAATGACACCGGAAAAATTACCTCTTGCTTTACAGGATCACGGAAATCCCGTTAGTTACCGGAACATCTGGATCAGGGAACTGCAATAAACGGGCTGGTTGCAGGTTTACTGTATATTTAAAATAGTAAACCAACTAACATGACACCGCGCAGTCTCTTCTTAATTGTTCTGAAATGTCTTGGAATTTTCTTCATCAAAGAATTTATTCTTATTCTGGGTCAATTCCTGATGATGCTTTTCTTTTTAATGTTGGGCGATATGGGCGGCGAAAATGTTTGGACATTTATCGTAACTTTAGCCTCCTCGCTCATTTGCTTTATAATCATTTGGGCACTTCTATTCAAAACTGAGTTTATTCTTAGAAAACTGCAACTGGAAAGAGGATTTGATGAAGACCCGTTTACCTTTCATGTGCATCGTTCATCCGTTTTAAGTATCGTAATAATGATTTCCGGCCTTCTGATAATTATAGATGCGGTACCGAAATTGTGCAGGGAATTAATTACTTATTCCCGGGAGAATTCATTACGAGGCTTGTTTAGAGATCCACCCGATCTTGCCAATATAATCGTGACGATCACTCAAATTCTTATCGGCCTCTTGTTGATAGGAAATCAGCGCCAGATTGTGAATTTCATGGAAAGAAAAAGGAGAAAAACAGGTATTCAAATTGACTCCTAAATTCAAAATCAGGAAGGCGAATAGAAATGACATCGCATTGATACGCGAGCTTTGCTATAAGGTTTGGCCTCAAACCTACGCGACTATTTTATCCCAGGAAAGAATCGACTACATGCTTGAATTAATATATAGTCATTCATCTCTGGAGAAGCAGATGGAAAATGGAAGTCAGTTCATTTTTGTTTACGAGGATGAAGAACCCGTAGGCTTCGCCGCTTATTTCGAGAAGGGGCCCTCCGTTTACAAACTTGACAAGATATATATTTTACCATCGCGGCAGGGAAAAGGTACCGGGAAATTTATGATCGATTACATCATCAATGATATAAAGGGTAAGGGCGCTCAGTCATTGCAATTGCAGGTACAGCGACAAAATAAAGCCAGGGGGTTTTATGAAAAATTAGGGTTTGTGGTTCTCTGTGCGAAAGATTTTGATATTGGAAATGGATTTGTTATGGACGATTATATAATGGAGAAAAAACTTGAATGAGGATTAGTTCCTACTCGTGAGCGTGAATAGAAAGTTTTTTTACCATCTCTGAACTCATGCTTTCGGACGATGGGCCATATCCGCTAACTAAAACTCCCTTATCTCCATTTTTGCCTTCAATTGCATATACAACAGCTTCGTCTGCAGGATCGGAATTTCCTTCATACCGGTATACCTCTACGATTTCGAAATCTTCAGGATGATAATTATTATCGCTGCTGCTTAAACAATTTTCTTTTAGGTTAAAATCTTTTGCATAGCCTCTTTCTTTTAACCCTTTCACGGCAGCCGACACAGTATCGTATGTATACATTTTTAATGTTTCTTCAAAGTTAAACAACCTACTCTATTTGTTAGTTGGCATTTTCCTATTAGTTAAACGAGCAGATGTGTTTCCTTAACCACACCCATCACAAATATGCTTTGCACATTCCCGATATTTTCGATTTCACTCAATCGATTTACGTGAAAATCATAATAGCTATTCATATTTTCTTCAACGACTTTGAGCATGAAATCAAATTCGCCGGAAATATTATAACATTCAATCACTTCATTCATTTCGTTGATGGCCTTAATGAATTTTGCCCCGGCTGTTTTATTGTGTTGCTTCAGCGAAACATAACAGATCACCATTAATCCCTTTTTTACCTTCGTGTAATCTACTAGCGTGGCATATTGCTTTATGATTCCTTCCTCTTCCATCCATTTAATACGTTCATATACGGGTGTTGTACTCAAATGAACCTTGTCCGATATTTCTTTTACCGTTATCCGTGCATTCTGCTGAAGAAGCTTAAGGATAGCGACGTCTTTCTGATCTAGTTTTGGCATGATAGCGGATTCTTCTTTTTTATTTACCCTGGCCATAAGTTGTTAGATGTTTATTCTACAATAAACGATTTTTTATTTACTTTATTCTATTTTTTTTAAAATGATTAGTTGTTTATCCTAATCAATTTATCTTT
>DASXOT010000167.1:0-1859 GCA_036494065.1 Chitinophagaceae bacterium | reverse complement strand
TTAGCATATTCAGTAAAACAGCAAAAGAAGTTTGCGAAGGCCAGCAGCTTGATATGGATTTTGAAAAGAAAAATGAGGTGAGCCTGGAAGAATATCTCCACATGATCGAATTGAAAACTTCGGTGCTGCTGGCATCGAGTTTGAAATTGGGCTCCATACTGGGTGGCGCTTCACAGCGAAATCAGAATCTTTTGTATGAATTTGGGAAGAAGCTGGGCATTGCATTCCAAATACAGGATGATTACCTGGATGCCTTCGGTGATCCAAAAAAGGTGGGCAAACAGCCAGGGGGCGATATACGGGCGAATAAAAAAACGTTTCTTGTCGTGCAGGCTTTGACAATTGCAAGTGATTCGCAGAAAAAAGAATTGAAACGACTGATGAAAGGGGATGAGACTGATAAAACAGAAAAAGTTATCAGTATTCTGCGGGAATGCAAGGTGAATGAATGGGCGTTACAATTGAAAAATAAATATCTCGACGAAGCCTTTATTCATTTGGAGGATGTTGCCGTGCTTTCCAAGCGAAAAGAACCTTTGCAGGAGATGGCCAGGTTTTTAGTGCAACGGGACTATTGATACAAACGAAGTAACAAAGCGACCGACAACAAATAACCAGCAACCAGAAAATAACTGCTGATGGCAAATTCACTTTTCCGGACGAAAAATATAGATGTCATTTTAAAAGATGCGCAGGAGGGTTTAAGTGATAGTGAAGGTCATTCACACGATCTCAAAAGGGTATTGAAAGTACGCGATCTTACTTTCTTCGGAATCGCTGCTGTAATTGGTACGGGTGTGTTTACTGCGATTGGTTCTGCCAGTTATCATGGAGGGCCCGCGGTTATCCTCCTCTTTGCGTTCACTGCCATTGCCTGTAGTTTTGCCGCTTATTGCTATGCTGAATTTGCCTCCACAGTTCCCGTCTCGGGAAGCGCATACACGTATTCCTATGTTTCGTTTGGTGAAATATTTGCCTGGATCATCGGTTGGGATTTGCTCATGGAGTACGCGATCGGAAACATCGCGGTGGCTATTTCATGGAGTCAATATTTCGTTCGAGTGCTTAGTGGGTTTGGAATCCGCATGCCTGAATGGATGACGATGGATTATTTTACTGCTCACAATGGATTTAAAGACTCCGTTGAAAAGTTATCTCATGGTTCTACTTTTTCGGCATTGGACGCCGGTCTGAAAAACACTTATAATGCCTGGCAACATGCACCAACAATTGGAAATTTCCATATCATTATGGACATTCCCGCTTTTTTAATTACCGGAATAATTACTTATATCGTCTATATTGGAATCCGCGAATCCAGGAAGGCTAATAATATAATGGTATTGACGAAGCTGGCGATCATTTTGCTGGTTATTGTCGCCGGCGCTTTTTATGTGAGCCCTGGGAACTGGAGACCATTTATGCCTAATGGATTTCACGGCGTGATGAGTGGCGTATCCGCTGTATTCTTTGCTTACATTGGTTTTGATGCCATCTCAACTACTGCTGAAGAATGTAAAAACCCACAACGCGATCTTCCGCGCGCGATGTTTTATACGCTGATCATCTGTACCGTATTGTATATTGTTGTGGTTTTGGTCATTACGGGCATGACGTCCTATGTTAATTTTAATCCCGACAGAGTAGCCGATCCGTTGGCTTTCGTATTTAAAATTCAGAATTCCAGGGTTTCAAATTTTTTATCCGGAATCATTTCAGTAAGCGCAATCATAGTGATTGCATCTGTATTATTAGTATATCAACTGGGGCAACCCAGGATTTGGATGAGCATGAGTCGTGATGGCTTATTACCACCGATTTTTGCACGCATCCATCCTAAATATAAAACACCTTCGTTT
>DASXOT010000166.1:0-2107 GCA_036494065.1 Chitinophagaceae bacterium | reverse complement strand
TGTGCATGTAAATGGAGATAGGGTACATCGTTTACCCAACGTCTTGAACATTTGTTTTGCTTATGCTGATAATGAAAGCCTGGTAACGAGGTTAAGTAACAATGTGGCAGTTTCTCTGGGTTCCGCATGTATGTCGGCGGTGCAGGAACCTTCGTATGTATTAAAAGCGCTGGGCCTTGATGATGAATTGGCTGGAAGTTCACTGAGGTTTAGCCTCGGAAGATTCACTACGGAAGAAGAAATTGATTATACGATAGAGCAGGTTACCAATGCTGTTCATAAATTAAAAGAAACAAGCTATAAACTCTAAAAAATAAATTATGAGTGTAGAACTGGAAAATGGCATCTACATAAGTGACAAGGCCAAGGAAAAAGTCAATCAGTTAATGCGTGAAGCCGGACTCGATGATAGCGCATGGTTTTTACGCGTGGGAGTTGCCGGCGGTGGATGTTCGGGTTTAAGCTACAAGCTCGATTTTGATAATGAACAAAAGTCCACAGACCAGGTGTTTGAGGATAATGGTGTTAAAATAGTGACCGATCTTAAAAGCTTTTTGTATCTCGTCAATACCACCCTGGATTTTTCGGGCGGCCTCAATGGAAAAGGGTTTCAATTTATTAATCCTAATGCCAGCCGCACTTGCGGTTGTGGCGAAAGCTTTGCGGTATAGGTACGTGAACTAGCAGTAAAAAAGTCCTTCAAATTGTCGAAGGACTTTTTTATTTGAATTTAATCCTCATGCTTTGCGGGTGGTGGAGGCGGAGGCGGAGTTGGTTTCGCAGGCACTTGCGGCACTGTTTTAATAGGCGCAGGTGGCGGTGGCGGAAGAAGTGGTTTGATCGTGGTTGTCTCCAATTTTTGCGGACGCGGCGGTGGAATTGGATTTTGCTTCTGCGAAAAAATGGCCATTGAAATTGCACCGGTGATCACCAGGGCAATTGAATAGAAAATTATCTTTCTCATAAAAGGCTTTTTATAAAGACACCTCAAGAAACTATTTCCATAAACAATCTTTAATAATTGAGCAGCTTGCACAGGGAGCTATCAAATGTTCTTAGTTTAACTTATTTTGCAGCCATCTTCATCAGCATGTGGTCAGTTTGTAAAAAAGAACTAAGGCAATTCTTCAATAGCCTCACCGGCTATATTGCTATCATTGTTTTTTTATTAGTAAATGGACTGGTTCTTTTTGTGTTTGAGAATAACATTTTTGATTTCGGTTATGCTACACTTGAACGCTTTTTTCAACTTTCGCCATGGATATTGCTATTGTTGATTCCCGCTATCACTATGCGCAGCTTTTCTGAGGAGTTTAAAGCAGGTACCTATGAAATACTTCAAACAAGGCCATTAAGCCGCAATCAAATTATTGCTGGAAAATACTTCGGCAGTCTCATAGTTGTCCTGATAGCTTTGGTGCCTACAGTTGTATATATTTATTCGATCCAAAAATTATCATCTAATGAGGGACTCGATATGGGCGCCACGATGGGCTCTTATGTAGGGCTGATTTTTTTAGCTGCCGTCTTTACCGCCGTTGGTATTTGTGCCAGCAGTTTTACCAGCAATTCAGTAGTGGCCTTTATCGTAAGCCTGCTTGGCTGCGCTTTATTGTATTATGGATTTAGTGCAGTTAGCAAATTGCCGGGTTTAACCGGAGGCGCCGATTATTACGTAGAAATGGCAGGAATCGATTTTCACTATCAAAGTGTAAGTCGCGGTGTAGTTGATACGCGGGATATGATCTATTTTCTCAGTCTCATTATTTTATTTCTTTCTGTCACCAACAGAAATCTATTAAAGCGTTAGCCTGGAGATGAAAAAAATTGTCGCTTCAAAACTTGGGATCATTTTCTTATTGTTGATGCTATTCGGCATTAATTTTCTTGCCTCCATTTTTCATTCCAGGTTTGATTTGACAAAGGAAAAAAGATATACGCTGAGTAAAGCGACTAAGAATTTGCTGCGCAGCCTGGAAACACCCGTTGTTATCGATGTTTTTTTGAAGGGTGAATTTCCTGCCGGATTCAGAAAGCTTGCTAACGGTACACAGGAGTTTTTGGAAGAATGCAGGGAATACAGTCACGGCAATTTGATTTTTCGATT
>DASXOT010000165.1:0-3390 GCA_036494065.1 Chitinophagaceae bacterium | reverse complement strand
AGAGATTACTGTATGCGTCAAAATCGATCACAAGCGTGTTGTCCAACAAAACGCTTTTATAACCGATCTCGTAAGAAGTAATGTGCTCGGGTCGCGCCTTTGGTAAATTGGCCCATTGCAGTAAATTTTTGTTAGCTAATGCTGCGGAATCGGAATTTCCGGCTGCACTCACTGCCGCATTAAAATTGATAACAGAAGTTTGCGTATAACTGTTTTCCAGGTAACCTAATCCCTGGTCTATGTAAGATAAACTTCCTACGCGTTTTACTCTTCCATTATTAACGTATGATAACGCTTCAAATAATGCAGGGAAGCGATAACCTTGTTGATAAGTAAAACGGAAATTATGTTTATCCTTTAATGTATACACTGCCGCGAGTCGTGGAGTGAACTTAGGATCAAATTCGGGATTGTAATCAAAACGTAAAGACCCAAACAACTTTAATTTATCATGAAAAAATGTTTTTGTGACCTGCGAAAAGGCACCAAATTTTTTATAATAAACATCGTTCCCAAAACTTCCGTCTTTTTCAGGTTTGTTTCTTTGATCGATGGGACGTGAAAAGTCAACAAAATTATTTCCATCCGGAATTATCTGGTAAATGCGCGCGTCACCACCGATCAACAGATCGAAAATTTTTATTTTGTTTGACAAATCCCACTGCGCTTCAGTATGGTACATGCGGCTTCGCTGTATCAATGCGGCCCCGCCGGTCTCCGGTGCATCCGGTATTGAACCAGACTTGATATCCCAGTTATTAATATGTCGAATAACATTGACTAAAGAGTCAAATAAAGGAGTGCCTGGAACCGCACGACTCGCATCGGCCTGCCCGCGGGCAAATTGTGTAGCCGCTGCAAGATTTGCTGAAGTCAATCCTCCATGAGCCGCTCCATAACCGTTTAATGCATTTTTGAATTTCGTTCCCCAGCTAGCCGCAGTTTTCGTATCGGTTGCTCCTCCCGTGTACAGGTCGAGATTGTCCGCCAGTGGTTTTACATTGTATGAGTTGCCAGTATTTTCAATAGAAACGTAACCAAGGATACTGAAATTTTTACCTTTTAATTGCAGTGAATGATTTTGCACCACCACTCCATCCAGTTTTATCTTGTTTCCTCTTTGAAAAACTCCGTCCATAGTTCCTACGCGGTACGCATAAGATAATTCTGTCTTTTCTTTAAACCGATAATGAAGTGCTGCATCAAACTTAACGTTCCTGACCTCCGGGCTTACGAGATCTTTTTCCCAGTAGCCAGTCCTGGCCACACGCAATGAGCGGTTGTTTTGACCATCGATCGTTAAGCCTCCGATAGAAACAATATTACTTCCTGCCAATGCATCATCACCATATTTATTCCATCCATCAAATGCCACATTGTTAACACCATTTAGTGCAGGGTAATTTGGATTGGCGCTGGGAAGATTATTTGAGTTCTGATCTAACCTTGTATTAGAAATCCAGTCGGTGCCCTGCATGTAATCAAAATTTACCTTGAATGCAAATTTGTTGTTGAATGCTTTTGCATAGCGAATAGCGGATTCAGTTAAAAGAGCAGGATCATGATCGATGCCATCGACATGGTTCACACCTGTTTTCTGATAGATGCTCAATCCCTGGTATGTAAATGGGTTTTTTGTGATCAGGTTAGCCATTCCGTTGATAGCGTTCATGCCGTAAAGTGCAGAGGCTGCACCCGGAGTGATCTCCACACTTTGAATATCCAATTCTGTAGGACCGATCGCATTTCCCAGCGGCACGCCCAGCGTAGCTGCCTGCATATCGACTCCATCCACCAGTTGCATGAATCGAAAATTATTGGGAATATTAAATCCTCTCGTATTCGGGACTTTAAACGTGATGCTGGAAGTAGTCATCTGCACACCTTTTACATTTTCCAATGCATCATAAAATCCAGGCGCCGGGGTCTCCTTAATTGTGCGGATATCTAACTTTTCAATGGCCACGGGCGATTTTAAAATACTTTCTGCTACACGTGAGGCCGTGACAACTACTTCATTTCCTAAAACAGTTTGTGTGGAAAGTGCCACTTGTAAATTGGACCCTAGATTTTTTACTTCCAGTTCCTGTGCCTTAAATCCCACCGAAGAAAAAATAATGGTAAATGGAAGCTTTGTTTTTGTTCTCAATACAAAATTCCCAGTCGAATTTGTAACCGTCCCGGTCACAGTTCCTTTTATTTGAACACTCACGTCTGGTAATGGCAGATTTTTTTCCTGGTCGGTAACCTGCCCGGAAATTTCAATCAGGCTTCCTGTTTGTGAGAACACAAAGTTTGATAAAAAAATTGCGCCTAGCAGTAAATAGAATGGTCTGGACGCTTTTCCTTTCCGCTTGCGGAAAAGTTGGTTTGATCTTCTCATAATTTTGATTTTTGATAGTCTATAAATTCAGTAGACTAATTAGTTCTAAAAAAACCCGAAATAACCGGGGTAAAAATTTGTCTGTTGTTCTATTCGATATTAAACCTAATATATAATTCTTAAATGATTTTCCTGTGTCAATGTTTTAATGCCTGTGCAATGGCATTCCAAAATGTGCTGCAACTTGTTAGTATAACCAATGCGCCCACTGCAATAAACATCGCTTTAATGGGTACTTTACCCACCAATCTTGCTGCAATCGGAGCCGCTATCAATCCTCCTATTATTAATCCTGCCACATCAATTATGGGAATGCTTCTCAACAGGATAAAAAAGGTAATTGAACTTACAAACACAACAAAGAACTCTGCAAGACATACGGATCCGATCACATAACGTGGACTTCTCCGCTTCGACATCAGGGTGCTTGTGACCAGGGTTCCCCATCCACCGCCCGCAAATGAATCCATGAATCCACCAGCCGATGCGAGCCATCCTGCTCTTTTGACTTTTGACCGGTAATTCGCCTTGGTGAATGCTTTTCGCATGATAAAAAACCCAAGATAAAGCGTGTATAACGAAAGGGGCAGACGCACCCACATTGAATACCGCTGGGCGAAAAATGCAAGTGATGCTCCAATGACAGCACCAATTATTCCGGGAACTACCAACGTTCTGAATAATTTTTTATTAATATTCCCAAACCGATGATGACTATATCCTGATACGCCGCTGGAAAAAACCCGTGCCGAGTGCACACGGCTGCTCACAATTGCCGGATTAACACCCACCGCCAATAAGAATGTTGTAGAGATGGTTCCGTATCCCATTCCGAGGGAGCCATCGACCATTTGCGCAATAAATCCTGTTGCCAGCATCATCAGGAACATTTTAGTTTCCGCCAATTTTGTAACGGACTGTACGCTGATCATTATCTTATTAAGAGGAATATAGGAAAGAATTGTATGCCCAATGATCATGAAACAAAAAGCGAACAGGCACCATTT
>DASXOT010000164.1:0-2148 GCA_036494065.1 Chitinophagaceae bacterium | reverse complement strand
TCTTGCTTACTTGCGGCATGAAACATGCCGTTTCACTTAATTTCGCACACTTTTATCTGATTTAATAAACAAAAAATAGCAATGAATAAGAAAATCTATCGCTCCCTTTTGTTTACGTTTTTGGCTGGGCTGCTATTCAATTCCAGCTTTGCGCAAACATCGGTCAAAGAACAAGTACCCAATGGGTGGCACTTGATGAGCAAACAAACAAGCGGTTATTATGGAATCGCTCTTGATAAAGCGTATGAATTCCTTAAAGATAAAAAAAGCACTCCCGTCATCGTCGCAGTTATTGACTCTGGAGTAGATACGACCCACGAAGATTTGAAATCCATTTTATGGACCAATCCAGGCGAAATACCTGGCAACGGAATTGACGATGACAAAAATGGCTATGTGGACGATATCCATGGTTGGAACTTTATAGGCGGTCGTGATGGAAAAAATGTGAAAGAAGATTCTTATGAAGCCGCACGCGTATATCATCAATATAAGAGCCAATTTGAAAATTTGACTGACACAAACTCTCTGTCGAAAGAAGACAAAGACAAATACAATATGTGGTTGAGGGCGAAAGAACAAGTTGTAGGAGAAGTAGATCTTTCCTTGCTGGAAAAGTACCAGGAAATTGAAAAAGATATGATCCTGGGTGATTCAATCATACAAGTTGATTTAAAAAAGAAAGAATACAATTGTAAGGATCTTGACAACTATAACCCGGTTTCTATAGCCGCACAAAAATTAAAACAAACCATGAGTTATATCTGCACATTAAATAAGAATACAGATATAACAAATGATCAGATCATTGATGACCTGCAAGGTGAAATCCGTAAAATGGAAGCGGCCAAAGAAGCTCCCGAAGATTTTCGCGGTGAGATTGTAAAAGACAACTACAGCGATTTTAACGATCGCTTTTATGGCAATAACGACGTAATGGCTAACACTCCTTTTCATGGAACGCATGTATCGGGTATTATTGCGGCTGCCAGGAATAATGGCATAGGCATCGATGGAATTGCCGATAATGTGAGGATCATGATGATTCGTGCTGTGCCCGACGGCGATGAACACGACAAGGATATTGCACTTGCCATTCGTTATGCTGTTGATAACGGGGCAAAGGTGATCAACATGAGTTTTGGAAAGGGTTTCTCTCCACAAAAAGATTGGGTTGATGATGCCGTAAGATATGCACAAAGCAAAGGCGTATTACTTGTTCATGCTGCGGGTAATGATGCGGCTGATGTTGATACAGCCTGGAATTTCCCTACACCCGTATTTAAATCGGATGGCAAACAGGCTACGAATTGGATCACTGTAGGCGCTAGTGGCGATCCGCAGTTGGGTGGTCTTGTGGCCAGTTTTTCCAATTTTGGCAAAGACCAGGTAGATGTTTTTGCGCCCGGTGTTCAAATATATTCGACAATACCTGGAGGCAATACTTATGGCGATGCACAGGGAACAAGCATGGCTTCTCCGGTTGTCGCCGGTGTTGCGGCCTTAATCCTTGAATATTTTCCAACACTTACTCCTGAACAAGTAAAATATGCTATCGAAAAATCTGCTGTGAAGCCCGATATCAAAGTAAAAAATCCTGCTACCGGCGATGAAGTCAACCTTAGTGATATTTCCAAATCAGGCGGTGTTTTAAACGCTTATGAAGCTGTAAAGCTTGCTTCCACATTGAAAGGTGAAAGAAAACCTGACGTAAAAACAAAATCGAGCGTGAAGCAAGAGAAAAAAGGATAGATAGATAAAAGATAATAGATCTACAATTAGTTCTCCGTTGCGAGAACTTTTTTTTGCTAAGAACCGCCTTGCATCCTGTTCCCTGCTGTTCTTTAAAACCTCCTTATATTTGTGATTCACCAATTTTGAATTGATGGCGAAACAATTTGAAGATTTTGATGCAAATCTAACAGGTGAAGAGGGAAAAACTGAAGAAACAAAAACAAGTTGGTTCAAACGCATCAAAAAAGGTATCAATACCAAGACTTCAGAAAAGAAGGAGACGCCTGAAGGGTTGTGGACAAAATGTCCTGAATGCAATTACATCTGCACGGTATCAGAATTACGCGATCATTTATTTGTTTGCCCTAAATGTGGCTACCATCATCGAATTGGCAGCCAGGAATATTATGAGAT
>DASXOT010000163.1:0-5389 GCA_036494065.1 Chitinophagaceae bacterium | reverse complement strand
TGTAATGATGAATGAAAGAGGTAATAGCCAGACGCCCAGTGCCGGGAAAATTGATTTTAGAAAATTGGCGAGATAGGCATAAAAAAGAAAACCAAGTAAAATGCTACCGACCCAATTGATAAGATCCAGGATTCCCAAAATAAAGCCCTGGTTCCAGCCACTCCAAATTGCCAGTAACACAACAATCAACAATGTCACATCAACCCAATTCATATCGATTTTAGCAATTGGAGAAACAAATAACATGCCTCGAAGCAGGATGCGCGGATGTCAGCAACAATTCAATTCGGTATTTCCCAACGGATCGATTTAGGTTTATGGTAAGATTTAGTATGTTTAAAGAAATTCTGCAAACATGGAGTCTGTATTTTTAAGTGTTCGCTTTTATCTTTAGTCGTATTTTTATTTTTTCTGTCGACAATTTAACCTGTTTGTGAAAAAGCTTGTTGTCTTTTTACCAATAATAATAATAAGCCTGGCATCTATGTCACAAAACGTCATTGAGGGAGAATATTATTTCAGAAAGATGGAAATGGCTTCCGGCTTTAACTTCACTAAAGACGGTAAGTTCCGTTTTTTCTATGCTTACGGGTCTGTCGATCGTACGGCTACAGGAAGTTTTACCATAGATGGCGATACCTTAAAATTGAGGAGCGATAAAGAACCGGGAAAAGATTTTACAATTATTAACCAATCGAAGCAACGCAGCGGCTATAATATCGCGTTTAAGCATCCTAATAAATATTTGGTAAAGAACATCATTTGTATTTTTGTCATTGATGGCCAGGCGCACGAAGCACATTCTGATGAGAACGGGGAAGTAAATGTCGACCTGCCTCACTGTGATACGATTTATGCCGTTCACAATTTATATCCAGATGTTCCTACGCTTATAAAAGATGAAAAAAATGAAAATAATCAGTTTGCACTTGAACTAAAACCTTCGTTGGAACAAGTTAGTTTCAAGGATATTATTTTCAAGATCATCGACGGAAAGACCATTAGTTGTTCAAATAATTATTTCATGGACGCGATTGACATTAAATTTACCAAACAATAAACACGATCTTTTATGCCTGAAAGCAGACAGAGACCCGGACATCCTTATCACAAACCGGCAGACATTTCCTCAAGTCAACGTGTAAAAGGAAGAACAACCTGGGCAATATTATTTGGGGTTTTGGGATTTCTTATCGCGTGGCTGGCGACTGGAATCAATTATAAAATATTAATTCCTTCAACTGTGCTGGGCGCTGTGATAGGATACGTTATTGGTAAGGCAATGGAAAAGAAAAAATAAGTTTAATTATAAATTGATGCAAGCGATAGGAAACACACCTTTAATAAAACTGGAACGCCTGTCAGAACCGGGTTGCGCGGATATATATGTAAAATATGAAGGCGCTAATGCTACAGGTAGCATGAAAGATCGAATGGCTTTTTCTATGATTGAAGAAGCCGAGAAAAGAGGTCAATTAAAGGCGGGCGGAACGGTGGTCGACTACACCGGTGGAAGCACAGGAAGTTCATTAGCGATGGTTTGCGCAACTAAAGGTTACCATGCGCATTTTGTGTCATCTGATGCTTTTGCCGCAGAGAAACTTCAGACAATGAAGGCGTTTGGTGCTGAGCTCGAAATCTTTCCCAGTGAAAATGGCAGGATAACAGCAAAATTGATTGACTCCATGGTAGCAAGAGCGAGAGAGTTAAGTAATCAACCTAACACATTCTGGACGGATCAGTTCAATAATATTGATAATAGAAACGCTTATCACAAAATGGCAAGGGAAATCATCGACGTGCTGGGAACTGACATTGACGAATTTATAATGGGTGTGGGTACTGGTGGAAGTTTTTCAGGAAATGCAGAAGTGCTGAAAGAAGAAATACCAGGCATCAAATGCATCGCCATAGAACCCTTGCATGTAAGAGCTTTATCGGGAGGAGATATATCCGGGTCTCATAAACTGGAGGGTATTGGTTCCGGCTTTGTCCCTAAGATTTGCCGGCTTGACCTGGCAGATGAAATCGTGCCGGTATCTGATGAAGATGCTTATGATACAGCAAGAAGACTTGCAAGACAGGAAGGGATTTTTGGAGGAACAACTTCCGGCGCCAATGTGTGGACTGCCATTCAGCGCGCACGAAAGATTGGGACAGGGAAAAAAATTGTCACAATTATTGTCGATTCAGGATTGAAATACCTCAATGGCGATCTCTATAAATAATCGAAAAGAAAGAAAAATGTTTTGATCATCGCGATAGAAAGACATTGAAAGAAGTTTTTTTAAAGAGCAGCGATTAGTAAATAACAATTTTAATAGATTGTAACCGCTCATATATTCCTCATTGTCTTTTTTTGCTTTTACCACTATTTTTATCGAAACTATATAAATGAAAAAAGCAGTATTCTTTTTTGTGCTTGCGATGCTATGCTTTCAACTCCGGGCTCAAAAAGAAGGCTTTGCCGAAAGCAAAGGAGTAAAAATTTACTATCGCACATTTGGATCGGGGACGCCCATGCTTATTATTAATGGTGGTCCGGGGTTGAATAGTGATGGCTTCGAAGACCTCGCGAGGACGCTCTCAGGTCATAACGAAACGATTATTTACGATCAGCGGGGAACTGGCAAATCGGAATTGGAGAAGGTCGATTCTTCGACAATTACCATGCAACTCATGGTGGAAGATATAGAGAGCTTACGAAAACACCTAAACATACAACATTGGATAGTCCTGGGCCATTCGTTTGGGGGGATGTTAGCGTCTTATTACGCTACCCTTCATCCTGAAACGATCATTTCAATGATTCTTTCTTCTTCGGGAGGAATTGACCTGGAATTGCTGTCCGGTACAGGTAATCCGGTCAATTCCAAGTTGACGAAACCACAACAGGATTCCGTCAATTACTGGGCACAAAAAATTAATGAAGGTGATACCAGCTATAATGCCAGGTGGCAGAGAGCAAAGGCTTTAGCCAATGCTTATGTATATGATAAAAAATTTGTTCCAATCGTCGCCGCACGCCTGACCCAGATGAACCAACAGGTCAATAGTCTTGTATGGGAAGATATGCAAAGGATCAAATTCAATTGCGCCGCCAAGCTGACCTCATTTAATCAACCAGTTTTGATCATCCAGGGAAAATATGATATTGTCAGTGAAAAATTGGCCAATAAGGCGCATGCTGTCTTAAAACATTCAAGAGTCGTATTGTTGGATCATTCTGTCCACTATGGATGGCTGGATAACCCCGACAAATATCTGGGTGAAGTTGAAAGTTTTGCATCAGCGAATCGGCAGCCATAAAGTTGGGTACAGCCATTGAGCGGTTGATAATAATGTTTGTAATGCAACAACTCACGGTCTGGAACGGCAAGACCAGCCAACCTCTTATTCAAATGAGCGCGAATGACATCTGCATACAAAACTTACTACGTAGATTTACTGATTGTTAATTAATTAAATTGTTTATTTTTCGATTTCAATCCTATCAAAAAGACCTGGACATGGAGTATTTTTTACATCAGCGGCAAACCCGCGATAATATCGTTGGACTACAATCTCTAAAGAGAAAACTACTCCTATTTTTAAAGACCGTCAGCACTATCGGGTACTCAATAACGTTGGATGATTATGAGAAAAGAAAGCTGGGTATTTTCAATCAACTTAATTTTTTTCAGCTTATCACGGGAATAATTGTACCCATAATTGCCTTTGTAACTGGCAAGAAGCTTCCAGCCGCCTCAATGTATAATGCATTGCTGCCGGCTTTGATAAGTCTTTTTGTCTTAATTCTTAATTCTTCTCGAAAGTACCAGGCTGCCTTGCTGTGTTACTTTATTTTATATCCCGTTTTTACCTGCGTCATTTATATCAATGGATTTAACCTGGGCATTGAATTGTCTTTCGTGTTATATGGAATTCTTTCTGTATTTTTTTTGCAGGACATCGGTTACATGCTTTTTGCGATAGGCCTTTCCATGATTAGTTATTTTGTTCTTTCAATCACCTGGAAAGACTACCGCTACCAGCTTGAACTCTATAACTACCAGGGTTATTTAATCAATCATGCCCTTTCGATTATTTACATTTTTTATGGTCTTTATCTCATTAAAAGGGAGAACGCGGAATATCAGTCGGTAATGGGGGCAAAGAACAATGAACTACACAATAAGAATTTTGAAATAGAAAATCAAAAAAGGGAGATCCTGTTTAAAGCAAAGTTACTTGGGCGACAGACTTTAGAATTGGATGAGCTCAACAAGGTAAAGGATAAATTATTCTCGATTATTTCTCATGATCTTAAATCTCCCATGTATGCGTTGCAGAATGTATTTGCCAATGCAAAGAAATTCGATCTTTCGGCCGAAGAAATCAAAGCAATGATACCCGAGGTGGTCAACGATTTGAATTACACTACTGCTTTGATAGAGAATCTGCTGCAATGGGCCAAGAGTCAGATGGAGTCCAGCGTAATATATCCGCAGGCAATTGATCTGAATAAGTCCATAAATGAAAGTGTTCGGCATTTACATTTGCAAGCCGACGAAAAAAAGATAACCATTGAAACTAAATCGGATATTCCTGTAAAAGCCTGGGCTGATCAAACCATGATCAATATCGTAATCCGAAATCTTTTATCCAATGCTATTAAGTTTACGCCGGTCAATGGTCGTATAGTTATTGGTACTTTTAGATCGCCTGTAGGAGTGGATCTCTTCGTCCAGGACTCGGGTGTGGGAATAAGCCAGGAAACTGTAAAAAAGATAAATGCGAACCAGTTTTATACAACCAACGGGACCAATAGTGAAATGGGTACCGGCCTGGGCCTTGCTCTTTGTAAAGAATTTCTCGAAAAAAATAATGGACAACTGATCATTAGGAGCCTGCCCGGTACTGGAAGTACTTTTTCATTTACGTTGCCGGTGGCGAAATAGTTAGTTGTGAATGGTGAATTGGCAATGGTGAATTGTGAACTGGGTTAATTTCAGGTCCGCTAATTATTACAATGCGATGTTATCAAATCGCAATCTCGCCGACTAAAAAAACACTACCGCAAATAAGAATTAAGTCTTCATTTAATGACTTTGCTTTTGCAGCCTTTAATGCGTCGTTTACATCCGGGTACACCTCTCCTTCCAATTCAAAATGTTTGGCTTTTTCACGGAGAGCCCTTGCATCCAGTGCCCGCGGAATATTGGCTTGTGTAAAATAATAGTTGGCAATTTTAGGAAATAGCGATAATATTTTGTCCAGTTCTTTGTCTTTTACGATCCCCAATACGACATGCAGATGATTGTGTTCCGTGACTTCAACCTGCTCCATCAGCATTTTTATTCCATCCTCGTTATGGGCAACATCCATAACTATTAGGGGATGCCGGTGA
>DASXOT010000162.1:0-5707 GCA_036494065.1 Chitinophagaceae bacterium | reverse complement strand
CCATTGCTCCTAAAACGCCACCGCGTTCCGTGATCCTGTCAAATTCAACCATCACGGCTTCTTCTACGAGATCAGTTAGCTCTTCAATTGCAAAACTTCCCTGGATAAAATTTTCAGTTTTCGCAGAACCCAGCTCACGATTAATAATTAATTGAATCGCCATCGCTCTCCTTACACTTTCTTCGGTAGGCGTTGTTATCGCTTCATCATAGGCATTTGTGTGAAGCGAATTGCAGTTGTCATAAATAGCATACAGTGCCTGTAGCGTGGTGCGAATATCATTGAAATCAATTTCCTGCGCGTGTAAACTGCGACCGGAGGTTTGAATGTGATATTTCAACATCTGGCTGCGCTTGTTTGCTTTGTATTTATACTTCATCGCTTTGGACCATATTCTTCTTGCCACCCTTCCTATCACACTATATTCTGGGTCCATGCCATTACTAAAGAAAAAGGAAAGATTGGGAGCAAAGTCATCGATATTCATTCCCCGGCTGAGATAATATTCTATATAAGTAAATCCATTTGCCAGTGTAAATGCTAACTGGGTAATTGGATTTGCGCCCGCTTCAGCGATGTGATAGCCACTGATGCTTACGCTGTAAAAATTTTGAACCTTGTTTTGAATAAAATATTCCTGTACATCTCCCATGAGCTTTAATGCAAACTCAGTTGAGAATATGCATGTGTTTTGCGCCTGGTCCTCTTTTAAAATATCAGCTTGTACTGTACCACGCACCTGCGATAACGCATTTGCTTTGATTTTTTCATACATGTCCCCTGGCAAAACCTCGTCACCTGACAATCCCAATATTTTTAAACCAAGCCCATTATTCCCCTCCGGCAATCTCTCAGGAGATGATGGGTTATAATAAACAGGCTTACTTTGAATTTTGAATTTTGAATTTTGAAATCTTTTCACCTCGTCCCACAAATTATTCTGCTCAATATATTTCTCGCATTGCTGATCAATCGCCGCGTTGAGAAAAAATGCAAGTAGCATCGGCGCAGGGCCATTGATGGTCATACTCACAGAAGTCTTGGGATCGCAAAGATCAAATCCACTATACAATTTTTTAGCATCGTCTACCGTAGCAATGCTCACGCCGCTATTGCCAATCTTTCCATAAATATCAGGACGTGGATCGGGGTCCTCGCCATATAATGTGACACTATCAAAGGCAGTCGATAATCTTTTTGCCGGTTGATCAATGGAAACATAATGAAATCGCCGGTTCGTTCTTTCCGGTGAGCCTTCACCGGCAAACATTCGCGTTGGATCTTCTCCCTCCCGTTTCAAAGGAAATACGCCAGCAGTGAATGGGAAATGGCCTGGCGCATTTTCCTGGGCCTGCCATTTTAAAAGATCACCCCAGTCCTTGTATTTAGGCAAAATGACTTTACGAATCCGCGTTCCGGAAAGACTTTTTGTAAATAATTCCTGGCTTACTTTCTTATTCCGCACATTGTATTCATAATAATCCTTTTCATAAGCCTTCAATTTTTCCGGCCAGTTTTGAATCAGCTTCCGGCTCACTGGTGTCAATTGATCTGTATAGAATTTTATCTGTTCTTCGAATAATGTTAGTATCGGCTTACTGGCCTTTTCTTTCATGACTTCTAATGCACCATGCAATTGATAAAGTTTGGAAGCAATCGCCGCCTGGTCATTCACTAACTGATCATATTCACGAATGCCCGACGTGATCTCACTTAAATAACGGACACGACTTGACGGAATGATTGCCTGGGAAATTTTCGCTGTCTTGTCAAAATGAAATTCGCCGAAGCGCACTCCCGTTTTTTGACCAACCGCTTTCACCAATAGTTCAAATAAATGGTTAACCCCATCATCATTGAACTTACTGGCAATGGTTCCAATTATTGGCAAGTCGCGGTCATTTGCTGTAAATAGTTGATGATTGCGCTTATATTGTTTTCGCACATCGGCCATTGAATCCAACGCGCCCGCCTTATCAAACTTGTTGATAGCAATAAGGTCCGCATAATCGAGCATATTGATTTTTTCCAGTTGGGAAGCGGCTCCATATTCGGGCGTCATTACATAGAGGCTGACGTCACAATAATCTAAAATGGACGCATCGCTTTGACCCACACCGGCACTTTCCAAAATAATAAAATCGAAGACTACCGATTTACAAACTGCTATCGCTTCATCAATGTGTTCACTAAGCGCTCTGTCGCTTTCCCGGGTAGCCAGGCTGCGCATATACGCCCTTGGACTGGAAATCGAATTCATCCTTATCCTGTCACCCAGCAAAGCGCCGCCGGTTTTTTTCTTGGAAGGATCGACTGAAATAACGGCGATAGTTTTATCGGGGAAGTTGTTCAAAAAGCGGCGAACGATTTCATCGGTAACGGATGATTTACCAGCGCCCCCTGTGCCAGTAATTCCTAATACAGGGATGGTTATCTTTTTGCCGGGAGTTTCATTTGGTGCATTTTGAATTCCATTTTCGGCATTGGTGATTTCTCTTGCAATTTTTCGAACGTCTTTCAATTCTCCCAGCGGCATTCCATTTTTGAATTCGGGTTGGCCATTTAACGAAATATCGCATTGTTTGATGACGTCTTCGATCATTCCTTCCAATCCCATTCTTCGGCCATCGTCAGGAGAATAGATTTTAGTGATGCCATACTTTTGCAACTCCTCAATTTCCTGGGGTAAAATAGTACCGCCGCCGCCGCCAAATATTTTTATGTGACTGCAATCGGCTTCATCGAGCAAGTCTTTCATGTATTTGAAGAACTCTACATGGCCTCCCTGGTAACTGGTAATCGCAATTCCCTGCACGTCTTCTTCGATAGCCGCTTCCACTATTTCTTTGACGCTGCGATTATGTCCCAGGTGAATAATCTCCGCACCCTTGCTTTGAAGAATGCGGCGCATGATATTGATGGCTACGTCATGGCCATCAAAAAGACTGGCCGCTGTTACGATACGGATATTATTTTTAGGTTGGTAACCCATAGACACAAAAAACAAAGTTAATAAAAACAGGATGGGCTTTGTAAGAATGCGAGGAGTAATAAACTTGTTTTGAAATCACCCATCCCAGAATTTTCCACCTGTTTGGGTTGACTATCTTTGCCGTATGCAATCAATGATCGACGCCGTATCTGAGTTATATCGAAGCTGGAAAGGTAAAGACCCTGAACGGTTAGAGGTATTGCCTCAAAGCGGTAGTGAAAGAAGATATTTCCGTTTGCATGAGAGTGACGGAAGCGTTATTGCTGCGTATGGGGCCAATATAAAAGAGAATGAAACTTTCATTTATTTCTCCACCCACTTTCGCCAAAGGAATCTTCCTGTTGCCAACATCCTTGCGATCAGTGACGACGACAGCACGTATTTGCAGGAAGATTTTGGTGATACTTCATTATTGAAGATCCTGGAAGCAGAAGGATTTACGGATCGCGCATATTCATTTTTTCGAAAAAGCCTGGAAGCCCTGGCAAATTTGCAAATAAAGGGTGATGAAGGATTAAATTATAATCTCTGCCTTACGAACATGGAGTTTGGCAAGCAGGCGATTATGGCCGACCTGCTCTATTTTAAATATTATTTTCTCGACGCGCTGCGCAGACCTTATGATAAGCAAAAATTGATCGATGACTTTGAGGCGCTGAGTAATTATCTGACACATACCGAGTACAAATATTTTATGTTCCGCGATTTTCAGAGCAGGAATATTTTGGTTAAAGAGGACGATTCCGTTCATTTTATCGATTACCAGGGCGGCATGAAAGGCGCTCCCCAATACGATGTGGCTTCAATGCTTTGGCAGGCAAGGGCGAACCTCACAGATGAATGGAAAGAGAACTTGCTGATTGATTATATGAATGCTTTTGAAAATTTAATTCAATTACCAATCGATAGAAATATTTTCCGCAGTCAATACAACGGGTATGCATTAATACGCTTATTGCAAGTGCTGGGCGCTTATGGTTTCCGTGGATTATTTGAAAGAAAAGCTCAATTCCTAACGAGTATTCCAATGGCTTTAAAAAACCTTAAGTGGTTTTTTGAAGATCAAAGTCTTGGAATTTCCGTGCCGGAATTCAGGAAAGTATTAGGCGTATGCACCAGCGATGATGTTATTGATCAATTCACTCCTTTGCAGGCAAATGAACAAACGCCGCTGATTGTTAAAATAAATAGTTTCTCGTATAAAAAGGCAATTCCCGTTGATGACAGTGGTCATGGCGGCGGATTTGTCTTTGACTGCCGTGGATTATTGAACCCCGGCCGCATTGACGAATTCAAATTCATGCATGGGCGTGATAAAAAAGTGATGGACTATATTGAACAGCAAACGAAAATGACTGAGTTCCTCAACAGCGTTTTTGATATTGTAGATATGGCCGTCGAAGATTACATCCATCGCAGCAAAAAGAGTTTGATGGTAAATTTTGGATGTACGGGTGGGCAACATAGGAGTGTTTATGCAGCCGATGCGATGGCAAGGCATCTCAGAAACAAATTCAAAGTAAAAATTGAATTGAAGCATTCGGTGCAGGAAGAAAAGAACTGGGAGAATAGCCCCCTCAACCCCTAAAGGGGAAATTTAACGCGATTGATGAGAGAAAATAGATAGGAGAAATCGTTTAAATACTGAGAAAGATCTCGATTGACTGCGAACTTGTGAGAAAGGACCAACAAATGCCAGAGCAAAAACGAATGCATGCAGAAGCAACAAGGCTGATTTTTCAGCGACCCGGGGAATTAAGAAAAATAGTACAGATGCAGAAAGAATTTTGTGGGGATACCTGAGAACAAAGCCAAAAGGATTCAAATTTAGAAGACAACATCCTTATTCTACTTATATCACGGATTTTTACTGTCATAAATTGAAACTAGATGTTGAAATTGATGGAAAAATTCACGATCGCACAGATGTAAAAATAAATGATAAAAAAAGCAGCTAATGGAAAAAGATGGGTTGAAATTTTTGCGATTTTCAAATGAACCCGTTCTAAAAAACCTGAAAATCGTAGTATCCGAAGTCGAACAGTTCATTCTAAAAAATGGAACGAAATAATAATTTGGCTATAAAAGAGAAACACTCATTCCCTTTAGGGGTGGGGGGTTCAATGATATTTTCTGCCGGACTGGGAAGGAGGTTCAAACCCTGGACAGATTCGCATCCTAAAGCTCTGGCAGTGGTAAATGGAAAATCATTACTACAACGAAACGTCGAATATCTTGGGCAATATGGAATAAAAAATGTGATCGTTAACGTTCACCATTTTGCTGATCAAATTGTCGAAACAGTAGAAAGAAATAATGGTTGGGGAAGCCGAATAATTTTTAGTGATGAAACAAATGAAGTTCTCGAAACCGGCGGCGGCCTGCTAAAGGCAAAAGATCTCCTTTTACCCAATGAGAAATTCATCACCTGTAATGTAGATATTTTAACAGACCTTGATCTTGATAAACTCGTTGCGTTCCACGAAAAAAAGAGGCCCTTAATTTCGTTTGCGGTTACAAAACGAAAAACATCCAGGTATTTTTTATTTGATGAAGATGATCGCCTTTGCGGATGGCGCAACACAAAAACCAATGAAGAAAAAATAGTTATTCCCAAAAACGGGCTGGTGGAAAAAGCTTATAGCTGCGTTGTTGTTTTTGAGCCAGGAGTATTTCCACTAATTTCTTTTCGGGGAAAATTTTCGCTGGTAGATG
>DASXOT010000161.1:0-7048 GCA_036494065.1 Chitinophagaceae bacterium | reverse complement strand
CAAATCGATATCACCTTCACTTTTTATAAATACCAGGTCACAGTCAGATCCATTTTTTGCAAGCAGCTTTTTCACCTGCATAGCCTGCCAGGTGGCTAGTTGACTTTCCCTTGTGCCTATCCTGATTTTGCCCATTATGTTCAATTAGTACCTATAGCGATGAACTCATTGATGGCCTCAAGGTAATGGCAACCACTCTTGTTTTGCCCTTTCATTTTGTACGCCGTACCATTGATGACCCGTTGAATTTGTTCTTCCGTGTGAGCAGAATTATTGTATAAAGGTATAAATAATGGGCTGTTGTGAATTTCTTTAAGTTTTGACTTGATAGCTTTTAATACAGGCACATGCTTGCGCATTTCGTACCACTCCGCAAACTCTGAGATATGTTCAACTATAATCGCTTTTGCTTTTGGAACGTCGGCCTCCCGTTTGCTTAAGGTCTCATCTTTCAGCCTGGAAAGTTCGTCGATCGTTACCAGTTTTATATTTGGAAGCTGTCGGGCGGTAGCTTCTACATTATATGGGATTGACAGATCAATAACCAGTTTATTGTTCTGCTCTTTCAAATGTGAGAAAAGAATGGTCGGTTCATTTGAATCGGTAGCCACTAATATAATATCAGATTGAGAAATTTGTTCCTGCAGCTGATCAATTGATGCATGTTGTAAACCCAGCTCCCTTGCCAACTCGGATGCTTTTTCTTCAGTTCGATTGATGAGGGTTATGTTTTTTGTCTTTAAGTAATGTACAAGGTTTTTGCACGTACTCTTGCCAATCTTACCGGTGCCTAGTAAAAGAATTCTTTGTCCCGAAATTTCCTTTACATTTTCGCGGATGTACTGAATGGCAGCGAATGAAACGGATACAGTACCACCACTCACTTCTGTTTGATTTTTGATGGCTTTTGAAGACTGCAAAACGGTATTTACCAGTCTTTCAATAAAAACGTTTATACAACCATGAGTCTTCGCAAACTTTATGGATGATTTTATTTGACCAATAATTTCATAATCGCCCAGGATTTGTGAATCAAGACCTGCACTTACATTGAACAGGTGTTCAATGGCGCTGGCTCCGTTTTTTGTATAAGCTGATTGTAAAAAGATCTCCTTGCTTCCTGCAGTTTCTTCACAAAGCAAATTCACCAGCTGGTTTGAGTTTTCTGCGAAGCCATAGATCTCCGTGCGATTACAAGTCGAGAGTACAAAAATTTCATCTAACCCAATTGCTAAGCCTTTTTGTAAAATAGATACGTAGTTTTTATCCTGAATAGCAAATCGCCCTCGTGTAGCGGCATCTGTTTTCCTATAGTTGATTCCGGCGACCCAAAACTTCGATATGTCTTTCAAATGATTTGCCTGCATTGTTCTTGCCGATAAAACGGGTACAAAAATAATTTCGGTAGCCTCAACCACCTAAAAACTCTGTCATTGCATTGTCATTTTGGAACATGATTAATATCAGTCGTTGTTTTGACGTGTTTAACTGTTATTTGCGATACCCGGGTTGTTATGGATTAACAAATCAAAGGGAAATACCAGGAAGGCCAAATTTCGTATATAATTACATTTGCACGATATTTTAATTGTCATAGATGAAGCGTGGAATTATACTGATGAACCTTGGTTCTCCTGATTCGACTGAAATAAAAGACGTAAAACGCTATTTGAGTGAATTTTTAATGGATGGGCGGGTAATTGACTATCCGTATTTATTAAGACTTTTATTGGTAAAAGGAATTATCGTTCCTTTCCGGGCCGCAAAATCCGCTGAGGCATACAAGACCATTTGGACTAAAGAGGGATCTCCGTTGATTGTTTTTACAAAACATTTACAAAAAGCGCTTCAGGACAAAGTGGAGGAACCCGTTGAGATTGCGATGCGATATGGAAACCCAACAGCTCAAAATGCATACAATAGTTTAATGCAAAAAATTCCGGGATTGCAGGAGGTGGTATTAATGCCTTTGTACCCGCATTATGCTATGAGTAGTTATGAAACGGCCGTGGAGCAGATGAAAGAGATCCACCATAAAAATAAATACTCTTTTAAACTTACGACTGTAAAACCGTACTATGAAGACAAAGGATATATACACGCACTTTCGGAAAGCATAAGACCTTACCTGCAAAATGGATATGACAAAATCCTATTTAGTTATCATGGAGTACCTGAGAGACATATTCTCAAAGGAGACGTTACGGGTAATCATTGCTTAAGGACTTCGAATTGTTGTGAAATAAGTTCCCCTGCGCATCAATATTGCTATAGACATCAGTGCTTTCAAACAACAAAGCTTGTCACTTCAGCACTTCAAATTGCCAAAGCGAAATTTGAACTTTCTTTTCAATCCAGGCTAGGAAGGGACAAGTGGCTTAGTCCTTATACAGCGCAACGCCTCAGTGAACTGCCGGGTGAAGGGATAAAAAAATTATTGGTTGCCTGTCCTGCTTTTGTGAGCGATTGCTTAGAAACGCTTGAGGAAATTGCGGAACAGGGACGGGAAACTTTTTTGCATGCGGGTGGTGAAAGGTTTACTATAATTCCTTGTCTTAATACGCATCCATTGTGGGTGCAGGCGATTGTATCTTTGGTAATGAGTTATGAGTGATCGGCGATGAGTGGTCGGTCGGCAGTTGAGTTCAACGATTGTCAACGGGCAATTGTGAATCATCCGCTACTGTCGACTATGGACCATGGACTATCGACCATCGTAGTCCGAAGACTGCCGATTGCTAACTGGCCACTCATCAATGACGCCCTACAATTAATTCAATCTAGCATGTACTTATACATCAAAGCCCTTCACATCATTTTTATAGTGACCTGGTTTGCCGGTCTGTTTTATATGCCGCGGTTTTTTATTTATAATACTGAAGCGAATGAAAAACCCGAACCTGGGAGAAGTATTTTACAGAATCAGTTTGGAGTGATGATGAAACGCCTTTGGTTCGGTATCACCTGGCCTTCCGCAATCCTGACACTAATATTCGGCCCATGGATGTGGTACTTACTCGGATCCTTCCCACAATGGCTCATGATTAAACTTTGCTTTGTATTAGGGCTATATATTTACCATTTTTCTTTACACGCCAGTTACAGGCAGGAAATAAAAGGCATTTTTAAATATACCTCACAGCAACTGCGAATATGGAATGAGGTAGCCACGATTTTTTTAGTCGCCATCATTATGCTGGCAGTTGTAAAAGAAAACATAAGCGTCGTGTGGGGAATAGCCGGGTTGATTTGCTTTGTGGTACTCCTGATGAGCGCAATAAGGATCTATAAGATCGTGAGACGTCGTGGAAAATGAGTAGTCAGTCGGCGGTTCAGAGTCAGGAGTCAGCAATTGTCAATGAGCAATTGTGAATTGGGATGTCTTGTCCTAAAAAAAGTAGACAGTATTACTATTATTAGTTTTTTCTTTTTTTTGTTACTTTTTTTTCTTTTTTAGTTTCCACATTCTATTTGTGAATATCGGCTAAAACCATTGATTCTATTATTTTTACGCTGCCGTATGCATTTGCATAGGTGTGTATAAGTTCAGTGACCAATGTGGGCGACGGGTATTATAACTGTGTATTGCTTCTTTTACTGCCTTAAATGCTTCAGCTCTATTTTTAAATTTTTCATCCAGTAAAAACTCGTCTTTTAGAATTCCATTTACCCTTTCTGCTATTGCATTTTCGTAGCAATGATTTTCTTCCGTCATACTGATTTCCATTTTTTGCTGGTTTAATATTTCTACGTATTCCTTACTGCAATACTGTATTCCTCTGTCTGAATGATGAATCATCTTATCAGGATTGATGCATTGTTTAATGGTCATTTGCAGTGCTCTGATAGCTCCATCTATTGCAAGGCTCTCCGAAAGATCCCAACCCGTGATCATCCTGGAATAAGCATCCGTTTGCAGAAATAAATACACGAAGCCTTCCCCGGTTCTCAAGTAAGTGATGTCGCTTACACAGGCTTGGTTGGGACCTGTTAAACGTTTTTCTTTCAACTTGTTTTTATACTTGTGAAACCGATGATAGGAATCTGTTGTAGTTGCATACTTCTTTTTCCTTTTCACCAGCAATCCACGCTTGCGTAAAATATCAAAGAACTTGTCCCGGCCAATATGGCCTTTCAAATTATCTAAATCAGCTTTTAACAGCTTATACAGCTTCTTTCCGCCTATTCTGGGCTGATAGCGTCTTATATCCTGCACCAGCTTTATTACAAGATCTTCCCGGAGAGCTGCCGCTGTTTTTGTTCCTAATGATTTGTAATAACCTGCACGACTGTATTCAAAATAAGAACACAGCTTTTCTATCGGGTATTTTTTTTCTTCCCTGACCCTTTCAACAACTGTTGTCCGAAATTTTTTTTTACATCCGTCTGATAGTTTTCATTTACTACATCTATCAGCGTTTCCATTGCATGTTTTTCCATTGTGGCATCTGCCAGGGCTATTTTCAATTTTTTGATCTCTTCTTCCAGTTCCTTAATACGATCTTTTTCTCCCTTCATTTCTACTCTTACAATTTTATTTAATAAATGATTTTTACCGAATTCCTTTATCCATCTTTGTATCGTAGCTCCTCCCTTTATACCATAACGCCTCGCTGCTTCTGATACTTTGAGCCCTTCTTCTTCTATTTCCTTAACGACCTTTTGCCTAAAACTAATACTGTACCGAATCGTTTGTTTTTGTTGTCTTGCCATTTTTTCTGATTTTGAGTTAACAAATCTGTCAACTTATATCAGGACAAGACAGGAATCATCCGATACTCTCGTCTGTGGACTATCGACCGTGGTCCGCAACGGCAAACTCTGACTCCCAACTCATCACTGACCACTCATTATTCCTTACCTTTGCAGACTTTTCAAAAAGCTATGAGCGCTAGGTACAAAGAATTTTCGCAGCTGCATCTTCCTTCGATTGAAAAAGAAATACTTGATCAATGGAAGGCTGGAAAAGCTTTTGAAAAAAGTGTTGAATTACGGGAAGGATCTCCTTCTTTTGTTTTTTATGAGGGGCCGCCCAGCGCGAATGGGATGCCGGGCATTCATCACGTCATTTCCCGCACCTTAAAGGATCTGGTCTGTCGCTACAAAACCATGAAAGGTTTCCAGGTAAAACGAAAAGGCGGCTGGGATACACATGGCTTGCCAGTGGAATTGGGCGTCGAAAAGGAATTAGGAATTACAAAGGAAGACATTGGCAGAAAAATTTCTATCGAAGAATACAATCAGAGATGTCGGGAAGCAGTTCTTCGCTATAAAGACAAATGGGATGAATTAACCATGAAGATGGGCTATTGGGTTGATCTCAATAATCCATATATAACTTTCGAAAATAAATATATTGAAACGCTTTGGTGGTTGCTGAAACGATTGTATGAAAAAGAATTACTGTATGAGAGTGTCAGTATCCAACCTTATTCTCCAGCGGCAGGAACGGGATTGAGTTCACACGAACTTAACCAGCCGGGTTGTTATAAAGATGTCAAAGACACTTCGGTTGTCGCGATGTTTAAAGCACTTAAGAATGAAAAATTAAGAATTGGAAATATTGATGGAGATGTTTTTTTCCTTGCCTGGACAACTACACCATGGACACTTCCTTCAAATTTAGGCTTGACCGTTGGTGCCAATATTGATTATGTTTTGATAAAAACATTTAATCCATACACGCACCTGGCGGTTAACGTTATTCTCGCAAAGGCACTCATTGGTAAACATTTTAAAGAAGAAGCTGAAGATGGCGATTTCGAAAATTATTCGCCCGATTCAAAGCTTATTCCCTGGAAAGTTATAGGTCAATTCAAAGGGAAAGATATCGAAGGAGCATCGTATGAGCAATTGCTCTCTTATGAGGCGAATACGAGCAATAGCCCGAACGCATTTAAAGTGTTGATTGGCGATTTCGTGACTACAGAAGATGGTACAGGCATCGTTCATACAGCCCCGGCGTTTGGTGCAGATGACTTTAGGGTTGGAAAAAAATATGACATCGGCATCCTTATTATGGTGGATAAGCAGGGAAAGTTTGTCGATGGTCTTGGTGAATTCAGCAATCGCTACGTAAAGAATTATAAGGATGACCCCAAATACGTTGACGTAAACATTGACATTGCCGTTAAATTAAAAAAAGAGAATCGCGCTTTTAAAGTCGAGAAATACGAACATAGTTACCCCCATTGCTGGCGAACAGACAAACCGGTTCTTTATTATCCCCTGGATGCATGGTTCATAAAAACTACAGCCATCAAAGATCGAATGGTAGCTCTGAATAAAACTATTAACTGGAAACCCAAATCAACCGGCGAGGGACGATTTGGAAACTGGTTGGAAAATATGGTGGATTGGAATTTAAGCCGCAGCCGGTTTTGGGGAACTCCATTGCCGGTTTGGAAAACTGAGGATAACGAAGAAGAAATTTGTATTGGAAGTATTGAAGAACTGGTCGAAGAGGCAAAAAAAGCCGATAAAATATTAGACACTGACAATTCACTACTCCTCTCTGAGCGCCTGGATCTTCACAAACCATTTGTTGATGATATCATTTTGGTAAGCAAATCGGGAAAAGTGATGAAACGTGTGCCGGATCTCATCGATGTGTGGTTCGATAGTGGAGCGATGCCATATGCACAGTGGCATTTTCCATTTGAGAATAAAGAAGAATTTGAGAAATCCTTCCCCGCTGATTTCATTGCCGAAGGTGTTGACCAAACGAGAGGCTGGTTTTATACGTTACATGCAATAGCTGCACTGACATTTGACTCGGTTGCCTATAAAACATGCGTGTCAAATGGTTTGGTGCTCGATAAGAATGGTAATAAGATGAGTAAGCGCCTGGGAAATGTGGTAAATCCTTTTGACACGATTGAAAAATTTGGGGCTGATGCTACCCGTTGGTATCTTATCACGAACGCATCGCCCTGGGACAATTTAAAATTTGATATTGAGGGCATCAAAGAAGTCCAAAGGAAATTTTTTGGTACGTTGTATAATACTTATCAATTTTTCGCATTGTACGCTAATGTTGACGGTTTTG
>DASXOT010000160.1:0-6595 GCA_036494065.1 Chitinophagaceae bacterium | reverse complement strand
CCTTTTGAGAAATCATGCCAGAGATCGGGTTGCAGAGGATCGAAATAATCTTTGCCAATATCACCGGCATAGTCAACTTTATATGAAAGGGCATAAGGGTTTCCCCAATTTATTTTGACGGCATTTACCGGAAATGATTTCCCCAGATCGATAACCACCCATTGTGCGTGCAGTGTATTGGATTCTTTCGTAAAATATTCATCGAGATAAGGGTTGGTTTTCCAAAACGTGCTGGTATCGCCATCGTCAACCCTACTATAATCATCATCGTTGGCCTGGTCATGCGTATTGCCCCGGCGCGGTAATTTATAACCGTTGCAAATCTCAATGCCACCACTATAGTTGTCATCGGACACCCAATAACCTTGTTGCTTGCCGGGCTCGCTCCATGTGCCATGTGGATTCCAGTGCCACGCTTCGACGCCCAATTCTGTTCGAAGACGATATGCCAATGGTCCAAAATTCAGGCTGCGCATGGATTGGATTGTCTCACTGGTGAGTAAGCGATTTATGTCGCCTCTGCTATGGCCATCAAAGGCGGCTCCCACTACTTTAGAAGGAATAAAACTATTTGAGGGTTGACTGGGAGTATAGAGCACCTGGATATGGCATTTGTTACTAGAAGGTGGTTGTGCTTCGACGGCACAGAAAAAAAACAGTGTTGCCAATCCAATGATTCGTTTCATATTTAACTGGCAGCGAAGATAAGGCAGTTCGCAGTCGCGAGTCGTCAGTCCGCAGTTACGGATCACGGTCGATGACCCACAACTGTTAATTTCTGTGGACTATCGACCGTGATCCGTGGACTGTCAAATCAGGCGGCTTTGACCTGAGCTGCCGCAGCTTGTTTTACAAACTCCACATTCGCACTGATGCTAACATCATCGCCCAGTAAAACTCCACCTGTCTCGGAGACCATACCAAAACTGACACCAAAATCTTTTCGGTTGATCTTGCCCGTTATTGAAAAACCTGTGCGTGTATTGCCCCAGGGATCCTGGGTAATCCCGCCATGTTCGACATTCAACACAACTTTTTTGCTCACCCCACGCATGGTAAGAGTGCCATAGAGCTTATAGTTTTCATCATCGATTCTTTCCAGCTTTTCGCTTTCAAAAGCGAGCAGCGGGTGATTTTCTGCGTCAAAGAAATCGCCGGTCTTTAAATGTGCGTCACGTTGTTCATTATTAGTAGAAATAGAATTGATATCAGCGGTAAAATGAGCCTTGGCCGTCGTGATATCCTCGCCATTTGTTTCTACAGAAGCGTCAAATTTTTTGAAACTTCCTGTGACCCATGACACCATGAGGTGTCTTACTTTAAAATGTATTTCAGCGTGTGCAGGATCGAGTACCCATTTTGTAGTGTCCATTGTATTGATTTTTGAGTGTTTAATATTTTTATTAGTGTTTGTTTCGGAAAATTCTATTTTGAAGCCAATAGATTGAAGGATTTCTTTTGTGGTTTCAATAGCCTCAATATGATCGCCCTCCACCCGGAAACTATTGTTGCCGGTTTCCATAACCTTTACAATTCGTACGCCGGGCAGCAGCGTCTCTAAATCTTCGGCCTGCCTGGGACTTGAAATGCTAAGAATGATTTTGCGGTTGGTGAACTGTTTTATTTTTTCAGCCAATTCTTTTTCACTTCCGGGAGGCACGTCAGGAATAATTACATCAGCTTCCCAACTGGCATCTCCTGCGCAATTCATAAACTCTGCATCGACGGCGGGGTTTATTTTTCTTATTTCAGCAACCAGCGCGGTCAATTTTGCTGTATCGTGATCAAATAGTAACAGGCGGTGATTGCCTCGTGCTAGTTTCTGAGCAAAAAAAGATCCGGCACTACCAGTCGCTCCGATTATCGCTATTGCTTTCTTCGACATCTGCTTTGCTTTTGTGCTACAAAGCTACCATGCAAGGAGGGCCGCTACCATTGAGTTTTGGTAAGAAATAACCTTGATAAATGATAAGGAAATGCGTTGATGTAGATCAATGGGAGAAGCTACAAGGTTGGGAGCTTGCCGCAAGCTATTATGATTTTAAACTTTCTTTAAAGACAATTGTTTGCGAATACGACTTAATGTTTCGGGAGTAATACCCAGGTAGGAGGCCAGCATGTGTTGGGGAATTCGTTGAGGAAGTGTTTCGGGGCAAGCTTGTACCAGCTCACTATATCTTTCCTCTGCCGATTTGCTTAAAGAATTTATCAGTCTTTTTTGAGTTGCGATCAAACTATTTTGAAGAAGTATGCGAAAATATCTTTCAAATTTTGGAATTCTCTCCAGCATTTGTTCTTCAGCCTGCTTGGTAAGCAATAACAATTCAGCATCTTCTAACGCATCGATATTGTATTCAGAAGGCTCCCCGGTAAGATAGCTGAACTGATCAGAGATCCACCATCCTTCAAATGCAAATTGGATTATGTGTTCCGAACCTTTGTCATCTATTGTGTAAGAACGGAGTAAACCTTTTTCTACGAAAGCTACGTATTTGCTTACATCGCCTTCCTGGAGTAAATATTGTTTTTTGCGGATTTTTTTTGGAATAAAGAAGCTGCTGCTTAATTCCTTTTCCTCCTCTGTGAGGCCGATCTTTTCGTCAAACTTCTGGAATAGTAATTCAAACATGAGACAATTTAAAAGGGCAAAGTTAATTGTTATGCAGGTTTAATGCAAAAACCAGCCACGCGATATAATTTATGGTCGACCGGAGTTTAACTCAAGCCGCTTCCCCATACATTTTATTGACATACAGGTCGGCTATTTTATAAAAATCTATTCGTGATTCCATTCGGTTTGCTCTGTTTTTAAAAAAGACTAAATAATTACTACGTTGGGGATTTGGAAACATTGAAATTTTTTGAAGGTCCGGACAGAATCACAAGAGAAATGAGTCTTATTGAACCATCTTACTTGCGTCATTTTTTATTGACAGAATGTTTTTCCCTTCGGTTAGCGTGTATTTTCTTGTATTCCACACTAAATAGCCATATATCTTACCGGGAAGAATAATCCCAATTTTCCAATTTCCATTTACTTTTTCATAGCTCACGGAAATATCCCCCGCAGGATGTGGAATTGTACCACTTGCGCGAGTAAGCTTCCCGAGGTGGGGAGTAATTTTTATTTTTTTGAAGCCGGGTTCATCACTGTCAATACCCAGCACAGTGCGATATAATTCAATATTCGGACTCGCACCCCATGCATGACAATCAGAACGTGTATTATTGATATCCGAAATTTCCGCCCAGGTGGTCATTCCCATCGCGAGATTCTTTTTCCAGATATCCAGCCATTGAAGATAATCGTCGCCGAATCCTGCTTTTGTAAGTGCCTGGTAAACGTAAAATTTGAAATAGATAGTCGCCTGTGTGAGCGCTGTATCATTCATTATTTTTTTGGCAAGGCCGCTGGCATTTATTCCGTTTACAACGCCCGTTAAAATGGCGAGCGAGTTGGTATGCTGTGAAAAGACATCTTTTTCATGGGTATCAGCAAAAAGATTTTTTGAGATATCCCAATACTTTTTTTGAATGGTCTGTTTCAATTGTGCAACGGCTGCTTCATATTTTATTTCATATTCCTTCATGCCCAGTTTATTCTCCAATTCGGCGGCAAGTTCATACGCCCACAATAATTGCAAATCAAGGGCTGCTGAATTACCGTCTTTACCGATAGGTGCCACTCCGGCATTCCAGCCTTTTGTTTCACACCAGTCGGTAAAATTCCAATAGGGCACATTTTTCAAAGAGCCATCGTCCTGTTGGTATTTACTAAAGAACCATAATACCTGCCGAATACCAGGCAATTTGCTTTTGACAAATTGTGCATCATCACGATACATCCAGTAGTCATGAATCATGCCTATCCACCAAAGCGAAAAGGGTGGTATTTCCTGTGCATTCGCAGTGGGATAACGACTGAGTGTAGCCCCTTCAGCCATTCGTGAATTGTCGAGTAGCGTGATAGCATTTCGCATGAGCCTGTCGTCCCCGCTGTTGTAAAGCGACACTAAGCATTGAATCCGTGTGTCACCTACATATTGCAATTGCTCGTAGTATGGGCAGTCCATATAAGTTTCCATTGCGCATGAACGTGCTGTGCGCCATCCAGTTTCTAATATCCTGTTCAATGTGTCATTTCGGGCGTCAAACTTCGCGTTCATCTTGAAAGGATACCCGGTAAATATTCCATACAGATCGTTTACTACTAACGGTTCGTCCTTTGTTTTCACCTGTAATTGCATATACCGATAGGTGCGCCACCATAAAGAACTGAATTCCTGCAGATCGCTTCCATTTGAGACCAGGCTGTCTTTTACGCCAATGAATTTTTTCCCTTCGATCTCATTGCGGTTCCCTTTTTGATGATAGCTTCGCCAGTTTTTTTCATTGGGCTCCTCAACATAAAGGCCTTCTGCGTAACCCAGGGTGATGGATGCATTTTTGCCCTTACTAAATTGAATCACAGGATAGGCATCCGTTAAATATCCCTGGTCAAGCAGAATGGAAACGCTTGAATTTGCTGGAATGGTGAAAGAATTTTTTTGTGAAGGAAAACCTTCGGGCAATTGGATGCCATCAGCAATTCGAACTTTTTGTAAACGCTGAGGAGCCAATTCCATTTGGGGAATGGTTCGTGGCACTAGCATCCATCCAAGTCCAAACCCAAATGCACCTTTGGGTAGACCCAGCGTAACCTGCTCAGCTGAAAGCCAGCTATTATCATCAAAACCCACATTTTTCCAGTTCCTTAATGCCATGTTGTAATCAATCATCTCGCCGGGTCCCGCGACATAATAGCTATAAACAATGATTGGTTCTAATGCACTGTAGCTGCTGTCTCTTCTGCATTTCCATGTCTTATTGGTATTAATGATGTTTTCGTTTTGACTATTTCCCTGGAGGATGAATCCTGTTTCATAGGTGATCTGTGCTTCGGGTCGCTGATCGCCATAGTTCCATACAACTGCTGCTACTACATTGGTTCCTTTTTGCAAATATGGGCCCAGGTCAATTGTTTCATAATTCCAATGAAAAATATCACCGCGGGCCGGTCCGAGAGAAACGAAATTGCCATTAACAAATAATTTATAACGATTATCGGCAGAGACGTTTACAATAAACGACGTTGGCTTTTCCGCAAGCGAAAATGTTTTTCTAAATTGGTAAACTCCGTAGTCATGAATTGGTTGAGCTGGAACATGTACCCAGTAGGCATCCCACGGTTTGGGCGAAATTTTCTCAGATTGTGACCTGGCAATAAAACAAGAGAGTAAAAATAAAATGATAAATACATTTTTCAAGCGCATGGCAATTCGTTTTGGCTGGTAAATGTATTAAGAAATTTGTCTCTCATTTATTGGGAAAAGTGAAGTCATATCCCGTTCTTCCTGGGAAATTTGCCACGGAAGCACGGAAGAGCTCAGAAAAATTTCTCAATTCCACTTTTTCCAATAAGTCATATCCCGTTCTTCCTGGGGAATTTGCCACGGAGCACGGAAGAGCTCAGAAAAATTTCTCAATTCCACTTTTTCCAATAAGTCGTATCCCGTTGTTCCTGGGAAATTTGCCACGGAAGCACGGAGGAGCCCAGAAAAATTTTCCAATTCCACTTTTTCCAATAAGTCATATCCCGTTCTTCGTGGTGAATTTGCCACGGAGGCACGGAAGAGCTCAGAGAAATTTCTCGATTCCACTTTTCTCAATAAGTCATATCCCGTTCTTCCTGGCGAATTTGCCACGGAAGCACGGAAGGGCTTAGAAAAATTTCTCAATTTCACTTTTCCCAATAGGTCATATCCCGTTCTTCCTGGTGAATTTGCCACGGAGGCACCCAGAAAAATTTTCCAATTCCACTTTTTCCAATAAGTCATATCCCGTTCTTCCTGGTGAATTTGCCACGGAAGCACGGAAGAGCTCAGAAAAATTTCTCAATTTCACTTTTCCCAATAAGTCATATCCCGTTCTTCCTGGGAAATTTGCCACGGAGGCACGGAAGAGCTCAGAAAAATTTCCCAATTCCACAAGCTATGAGCGGCGAGCTGTCTCAAAAACAACCACAGACGGATATTGCTGATTTTTTCCTGATTGATCATAATCTGTAGCTTTGGCCTATTGGCAAAAAGCTCAGAGCTCGCAGCTTTCTCATCATCCTCAAAAAATTCCATTATGAATACCATCTCCAATCACATCGTGTTAACTTCAGTTTTTTTATTCAGTAGTATGGCAACCTTACACGCGCAAAACACAGGCAACAAGATTCGGGTCATTATGATCGGCGCACATCCGGATGACTGTGACGAAGATGGCGGTGGCACTGCCGCGCTTTTCGCTGAGATGGGCTATGCGGTAAAATTTGTTTCAGTAACGAATGGCGACGCCGGTCATCAGACAATGAAAGGAACGGAACTTGCGAAACGAAGATTTGCAGAAGCGCAAGAAGCAGGTAAGCGACTTGGTGTTGTTTATGATGTGCTCAATAATCATGACGGGCTGCTGATGCCGACACTTGAAGTGCGCCTGGAAATTATTCGAAAGATTCGGGAATGGAATGCAGATATTGTGATTGCTCCGCGACCAAACGATTATCATC
>DASXOT010000159.1:0-3759 GCA_036494065.1 Chitinophagaceae bacterium | reverse complement strand
ATGATTCTTTAACGTAATATCGGAATTTTACCTCTCATCAGCGCTCGGTCCATACATTCCAGGCACCGGCACATCTAATAAACGTAAATACACGGACAATTGACCACGATGATGAACCAGATGGCTAAATCCCCAGCCGCGGATCGCAATCTTTTTTGGCATTTCACGCCGCATTTGATCGCCAACCCGTACTATCCAGGTTTTATTAAAATCATCATCGCTCATTTTTTCCAGATCCGCGATTGCCTGGGAGAGCTTCGTCTGAAAAACGTCCAATAATTCTTCCTGTGACTTAGCAACCTGGCTGCTGAATCCCCGTGCCGCAAAATCCCAATCGTCAATATTAATAATGCGCGATATCCAGTGTGGGATCTCAGCCACATGAGTAGCAAGCCTCCCCAGGCTGAATGATTTTTCATGAGGTTTCCAATCCGACTTTTCAAAAGGAACTCTTTCCAACATCTTTCTCGTAGCGGCGGATTCCGACTTTAGTTCTGCGATCAATGCGTCTTTGTTAGCCATAGTTTGATTTTATTAAGATTTATTCGTTTCTTTTTTGGACATGGCTGAATTTTTTTTCCAGCTTTTGACTGACTTCTTCCGGATGCTCTAAATTATGAACGGCATCTTTCTTTTTAAGAATCCGCCACGTTTGTATAATTGCCGTCACCGAAAAGATACCAGCTATTACCCAACTTAAAATACTTTGATTTGCATTTAATTTTTCTGCCACCAATTGTCCACCGAAGATAAAAACACAATTTCCGATAAATGTGCCGATGCCGATCCCAACAATATACAAATTGTAATGACTGGTTTTGGGCAACAGTACTTTTTTAGTAAATAGTACTGTGCTCCACCCAAACCAAAACGGGATCTGTACAGGATTAACGGCACACATAGTAACGCCAAGAATAAACTTCGGCAATGTACTGCTGAGAATGATATTCTTGCCCGTTTTCGGATGAAGAGCGGCATAATAACTGGAGATTGCCAGGGCTACAACGATAAATAACGTAACCCATTCAAGTATTTTGAAAAGTTTCTTTTGCTTCTGTATCCAGTCTATCCCCACGAGAGAGATACGTACGTAAATCATTTCAATCAATAGGGAACCCAGGGAAAATAAGATGGCTTTTGTGTATCCTTCCGTTATGGCAATCTGCATGGCCGCCACATTCAATGTTCCTAATGGTAAAGATCCGAGGAAGCTGATGAACATACCAGTCAAAAAAATTTTTGCCAATGGGTGCATCCGCAAAAATAGGTTGAAAACTTTATGTTGTTTCTTCGGTGGAGTTAAGTCCGGGAAACATTTCACTATCACACAGGACATGCCGGGGTCAATAGTTTATAAAATCAAACAAACCAATTACAAAACTTCAAAGAGCTCTTTTATAAGGCACGAAGTATAACCATCGCGGATATCGCCGGGGAGTTGTGGCAGATTAATTAGCTTTTGCAAAAATGGAAAGCGTAATGTCCAGGTTATCTGACAAAGAAATGCTGTTACCACCTACGTTAAAGTCGCGACGATTTAGTTGAAAGGTTCCGGCAAAAAGATAACCGCCATCTTTGGATGTGGCTGTAAAAGGAAATTTAACGTCTTTTGTGACTCCTTTAATAGTAATGCTGCCAAACACATAGAGATAGCCGTCCTTATTTGTTTTGGTAATACGGGTAGATTTAAAAGATAATTTCGGATAATTCTTTACATCAAAATATTCAGTTCTACGCAAGTGATTGTCCCGCGACTCAATATCGGTATCGATTGTATTGGCATCCACGCTCACATCAAAACTTGCAGCAGTGGGATTGGCGGGATCATATTTTATAGTGCCGGCCAGTCCCTTGAAATCGCCTCCAGTGGCAATTCCAAAATTATCAATTACAAAATGTACTTTAGAACCATTATCTAGGGGAGTATAAGTTTGAGCAACCAGGATATATGAAAAAATAAAAAAAGACAAACCAAGTACCGAACTTTTCATAACAATTCTTTTATCTAATTCAAATAATAAAGAACGCTTTTTGCTGATAAAAGGTTGCTCAATGCGGTCATCACATCAAATTTTCATATTCCTTAACGACATTTTTTCAACACCTAGTCAAATTTTTCGAGTCTTTTGAAATGACGTTTTGCCTCATTCAAAAATTTCCGCCCTCTCCGGAATGACCAATAAGGTGTTCCATTCCTGTGATTATAGCGGCTAATTTCAAACAATGCTTTCCAGTGTTTCAAAATTTCACGATAAGCCTTGCCTAATCCAATATTTGAATCATAAATATGATTTGGTTCAGCGCCACAGCCATTGAACTCGAGAATTGAGTAGTTTCCTGATTTCAGGTCTTCAATTGATTTGCATTTAATATCGTATCGGCCATAAAAAAACTGGTGCGTATAATGACTAAGATCATCAAAGACTTTCAACAATTGTTCGTCAATTTGGTTTTGCAGATCAATGAACTTCGCACCTCGATTATGATTGCCCGCATAAGACAGATAAAAATGTTGGCCATTCGCGAGTACCCTGTCCAACCGGTGTTCGTGACGGTGTTTCATTTCCTCCAATCGATGTTTTGCGCGTGGGTGATCACAAATCAATTGCCATAGTGTGCTCTTTCCATCACCATATACTTCCAGCAACTCTTTCTGTATAAAACCCGTAATCACACCTTTTTGTGCCGTCGGATACCTGTAATAAAATACACTTACTTCAATAGGAAGATCAACCAGGTCCTGTACGATATATTCGACAGGAATGCGTTCGTGATATTTCTCCATCTGATCTTCGTTTTCAATCTTCCGAAACAAAATACCCTTCATTCCAATGTCTGGCTTTACGATAAATGGATAGTGGAACCCGGCATTACAAATTATCTTTTTTACCTCCTCAAAAGGCAGATCATGAAGAATGTAGATTGTTTTGGGATGTGAACCAGGCGGTAGTTGATCATACATTTCTCTTTTGCTTTCCCCTTCAAAACCCCCGAATGTTATTGTTGGATTAGATGAACTAAAAAACCAAAATGAACGCGACCGAAGACAATACCAAAACCAAATAGGTCCTATAGGTGCATACAAAATATAAAACGGCCACAGCTCCCAATTAAATATCTTTTGAAAAAACTCCTTTATCCTCATAGTGTATTGGCAAAAATAACTTTCAAATGAACACAAACGGGTTTTTAACTACAATTAAGCCGAAGTATTTACTTTTATTAAACAAATTAATTGCCAGTGAGAAAAATAACCCTTATTTCAACGATCATTTCGGCTTGCATCTTATTTTCTAATCAGTTATTCTCTGCGTCCGCAGTGATCATGCCGGGAAAAGATAAAATCAAAAAGACTACGGGCGCCTCGGCGGCGGTTCTGTCACTCAAAGCAAAGAACATAGAGATCATTACGGGGAAAAAATTATCGTTGAAAGAAAAATTAGAATTTGCCATTTTTAAATATGCGGTCCGCAAAAAAATTATCAGTCCGGGCGTACACAAAGAAGACAATAAGGGTCAGACGGCCCTGGTGCTGGCAATCATCGGGCTTATAACGGTATTCATACCCTATGCGGTCATACTGGCTTTACCTTGCGCAATAGCGGCACTGATCATTGGTTACTCGGCGAGGCGAAGAGATCCTGATAACAAAAAGGCGAGAACGGCGATTGTTCTCGGATGGCTGACGATCGGCCTTATCGTGGTTGCACTTTTTATTGCACTGGTTATATTAACTGCTTTCGTGCTGTATTAAAATTG
>DASXOT010000158.1:0-2997 GCA_036494065.1 Chitinophagaceae bacterium | reverse complement strand
CGAATTTCTACAGGCATAGTATCATTTTGAAGAGACTTTCTAAAAACTAATAGTCATCGAATGAAAGCTTATTATAATTGAGTTCGAGCGTTTCAATCATCACAGCTCCTTGTTCCGCATTCAATTCACCCATTTTCCAACTTATAGGCCATACGTTTGTTAATGTCCAATGCATGAGAGGATTGCTTTCCTCATCCAGCAAAACCACCATTACCTGTTGACGCGGTTCAACTGTTTCGTTATTGAACGCATCCTGTAACCAGGAGGTAATTTTTGATTGTGAAGGACTGATCAAGCCTCTTTTCAAAACAAGAGATGTATGACTCCTGCGCAAGGGAGCCTTATGTGTAAACCCATTTTCTCCGCCTTCCTTGATAGACTCGGTTTCAATGGTAGAATCCAGGCCAGTTACGGACTGAAACCCTATTTCCGATCCGCTGCTATCCAGATCAAAGTTGACGCGAAAATGAAAGTTTACTGTTTGATAAGCATTTGCCATTGCCCCTTTTTATTACGAGTTTGCTTCAACGATAGACAGCCCTTCATGAACCAGGGTCATAGTTTCAATAGCTACTTCGTTGCCATCGGCTTTAAGATCGGATGATTGTACTTTAGACGGCCATGCTTTTGAAACTGCCCAGGTGATGATGGGTTTGTGTTCTTCATCCAGCAATTTGATGGTTACATCATTTCTGAATTTTTCCGCTCCCTCCTGGTACATGAATGTCTTTTTCCAAAGTTTGAAGAAATCGAAATCACCCAGGAATGTGCCGCGTTTAAATGTGATATCACTATACTTTGTCATTCCGGGTTGTTTTGATTTATTGTAGAGCTTACTGCTGCCTTCCCTGTACTCGATCGGCTGTGTTTCAAAATCAAGACCACTTACTTCCGTGAAGCCAATGCGCGCTCCGCCCCATCCTTCCACCTGGAAGTGAAATTTGGGAAGAGGATAATTTTTTTTTGGATCGTCTGCCATATTTAGCGTTTTAAATTTTAAAAATGTTTATTTGCATTTGCCGGAGTTTGCTATCGAACTGATGGCATTGTTTAACCCATCTGATAGAGCCTGCATGGCTGCTTTCTTTTCATTTGCTTCGTAGCTTTCTTTTTTCAGGTCGTGGAATTTTCGCTTGGTATCATCGCGTTCCTTTCTCAGCCTTTCAAAATATTTTGATTGATCGATAGGAAAAGTAATGTAGGGCAACAATTCGCAACGTTCATGATCATTGTTGTGATGCTCGTGCTCGCCGTTGTTAGATTCTTCCTGTTGTCCGGGCTCCTGGCCGCATTTAAATATGCCTTTCCAATAATCCAGGATCTTTACCAGGCCATACTGATCGGAAATGTTATCATGCAATTCATAAGCGAGTTCCAATGCGGCTATTACTTTTGCGATCACATCGTCTCTTGTAGCGATGACAGCTGTAAGTTTCACCCCATAATCATCCAGGCAGGCCCGAACGCCACCGGCACTGAGCTCGGGAGCCTTGAGGCAATTGATGCACTTATATAATTCATCATACTTTTCTTTTAGCAAATCGACACGGGTGTATAGTTCCCTGATCATACAGAAAAGTATCTCTATCGCTGTGGATGTTTTTTCTGTGATCTCGCCCACTTTACAAAGATGTTTGCTGAAGAGTTCCAGGTTCCTGCAAAGAGTATCGGCATATTTATCCGCAGTTTCCCAGTCATTGCACCAGGCTTTTAGTGCGTCGTACCAATCGGAAATGGCAGTGAATTCCTTTTGCTTCATGTCTGCCACTGTTGTGGCAATTTTCAATTTTGCATCGGTCTTGATCTTATCCGTTTGCCAAATATCTTTTGAACAATCACCAGACCCGGAATCTGCGGGATTTGGATCGGGATCGCAGCAATTGAGTAGATGATCTGGCTCCTTGATAGGCGTATATTGTAACATTATAATGGGATTTAATTGTTTTGAAATACTTTATTTATTTAGGGTTGAGGTTGCTGTTCCTTTGTTTCTCTTTTATAAATAAAAGCCACATCACGTGAGATATCGCAAATCTTGCATTTGCAATCTTTGAAACTCCCTTCACCTTCGGTTATGCAGTCGCAGGGGGGATGACAAAGAAATTCTTTTACGCCGTTATCAACTTCCAGGTCTATTCTCGAGTTAAAGACCTGGTATTCCACATCAATAACAGCTTTAGCAGAATCGGACAGCGCAGTTTGTGCAGTTGTCAATTCCGTTGTACTTGCCTTGATCCTGTCATTGATAAAATCATCAAATGTTTTAGCACTGGTTTTGATTGATGGCAAAAACGTTTGTGATAATGAATTGATGTTTGAAAAGGTTTGTATTCCTAACACATCAACCGCAGTTGACAATACAGCGTCAATATCCATGCATAAGTGTGCTGGTTTTGCTATCAATTCTTCTAATACCCGCCCCGCATCCCTGCAATCATCGGGACGTTTTCCGGGCAGGGGACCTTCCTTGCAGTCTTCATGTATCTCCCCGGTAAGTAAAGTCATTTGAGTTCTATTGCAACTATTTTTAGTAGCCGCCGCTAACGTCTCTGCGCTTACCCGGAGGTCACCAAATTTTGCTTGTGCAGATTTTGCGGATTGGACAAGGTCATTTAGGGCTTTTACAAGGCTGGTGTTGAATCCAGTGTAAGTAGTGATGTTGGTACTGATATTATCGGCTGCCTTTATCAATTCAATTCCGACCGATAATTCGAGATTTCGCAAAATGCGGTAATTCTTTTCGGTCTTTACGAACCTGCATTTTTTATGTTCATAAACGACAATGAGGCCATTTCGATTTTCTTCTAGTTTTTGAAGATCGCCCGACTTGCTTTTTATCTGCTGGCAATAAGCTTCTCTTTTTGCCTTGATGCTATCTTTAATGGGCAGTCGCTCGTGATGATGTTTGCCCGGTTCCTTTTGCTGTGACTGGGATTGAGATGAATAGGATGTTGCCATAAATTATTTTTTATTTGTGAATAACCCGATTATGATTCT
>DASXOT010000157.1:0-4090 GCA_036494065.1 Chitinophagaceae bacterium | reverse complement strand
TTGTTGAGTGGTTTCGTTACGGGAACTATTCTTGCATTAGCATATGTGTTTGTTGCGTTAAAAGGAATTCATGGTACCATCAATCCCGGTGCGGTAGTATTAGTAATTGGTGCGTTTACCTCCGTATCCGGAACACTGAGCCAAATATCAAGCACATTCGTAGCCGTTGATCAACATACCACTTTCCTGGATGATTACTTTTCGTTCCTTGGTATTGACCAACTGATTCCAATACCCGCAACTCCACAGTCAATACCCGATCATCAAATAGAAGGAATTGAATTCGATGATGTCGGTTTCACTTACCCTGGCGGCACCGAAGCCGCGCTTGCTGGATTGAATTTGCATATTAAAAAGGGTGAATTGATTGCACTGGTTGGTGAGAACGGGGCTGGCAAGTCAACATTAATAAAACTATTGCTCCGGTTTTATGATGTAAAGGAAGGCGCTATAAAAATTAACGGCGTCGATGTCAGGGAAATGGATCCGCAACATCTGCGCAACCGGATCGGTGTACTGTTCCAGGACTATGCAACCTATGAATTATCAGTACGCGAAAACGTGGTAATGGGACGGCCAAATGGAACCACGAGCGATCAACAGGTTATTAAAGCCTTACAGGATAGTCGAAGTGAATGGCTGGTGAATAAGATGCCAAATGGATTAGACTCAAAAGTGGGAAGACTTTTTGAAGGCGGTCACGATCTTTCTGGTGGCGAATGGCAACGTCTTGCACTTGCAAGGATCATGTATCGCAATGCGGATATTTGGATACTGGACGAGCCCACTTCATCACTCGATCCCGAAGCCGAAGCTGCAATTTTCGCGGAGCTTAAAGAAAATCTCAAGGGAAGGATCGGTATTGTTATCTCACATCGCTTTTCCACAGTTCGAATCGCGGACCGCATAGCCGTTATTAGTGATGGAAGAGTTAGCGAATTAGGCTCGCATGAAGAATTACTCGCTGCGGGTAACCGGTATGCGCAGTTATTCGAGCTACAGGCGAGTGGGTACAGGTAATCATTTCATGCTAATTTATTTTATCCCTGGCGCCAGCTAGGATGATTAATATATTTTAAAGACCACAGGCGCCTCGCAGAAGAATCGGGTTTAAAACAACCTATCAGGATATCATTGTTGCGCGTAATAAATTTATAAAAGTTAACAATTAAATTGCATCAAAGGCAGGAATGTCTGTGGTAAAAATCACTCATCAGCATAATGATCTCAATGACTCATACGAACTAAGAATCCTTTTTTATTACTCATAATGTTGCAGATGCCACTAACAAAAACTTCTTAATGACCAACCATCATTGTGATGATACTATTTGCCACTGATCTTTTGTTTTAAATGATCGGAGAGTCTCAACGTCAGGGCAATTAATGTAAGTGTTGGATTAGGCGCTGCCGCTGTTACATAGTTGGAAGCGCCGGCCGTAAATAAATTGGAAATGCCATGCACTTTACAATCGGCATCCACAACTCCATTCTTCGGATCGTCGCTCATGCGGGTAGTACCCATGTGATGCCATCCTCCGCCGGTGAAAGAAGGCCATGAATGATCATTTTCATCTTCCAGGTACTCCATTAATTTAACTCTACCTACGCCGGCAATACCCACTTGTTGTCCTAGCAGCCCATATATTTTGCGGATGCTCCTTTTTTCAAAATCGGTTAACTCCCAATGAAGCGTAGCGCGGGGCATACCCAATGCATCTTTTTCTGTATCTAAAGTCACACGCGATTCGGGATTTGGGGCCTGCTCAATTCTTGTAAAAAGCTCAAAGTCCTTATTGGCAATTGCTCCTGGCCGCGATATCTGTCGTGCAGCTTTTTGCAATGATGATATAAGACTATCGGCATTACGTCTCGGATCATCATCCTTCCATATATCGATCATTGGTTTCATATTCTTCGCAAACTCTGATGGAGCTAATGAAACCGTTCCATTTAATATTTTATACTCTTCCTGTTTTTCTTTAGTGATCGCTAATTCGGCACGGGCCTTTGTCACACCCCAATTCAACATGTATAGCTTCATGGGGTTGGGTTTTGCAAGATATAATTCCGCAGATTTTATTTCGAGATGCTCCATAAAATAACGACCCACGTTATCATTATCATTCCCCAAGCCTTTTGGTGCTCGTGAATTTGCAGCGAGTAATAATCTTGCATTCTGAATAGAACAACAAGCCAGTACAAAATATTTTGCTTTTACCTGGTGTGTTTTTCCTGCATGATTTTTTACTGTAACCTCTGTAACGGACGAAACCCTATCATTTGTTTTAATATCCGTGACATTTGCATAGGTATACAGATGAATGTTTTTTGCTTTAACAATTGCATCCCTGTATTTATCGCCAAATCTTGTAGGAGGGCTGAATTGCCAGATTTTATTCCACACCACTTTTTCATCAAATGGCAGCGGGACCATTTCAGGATCCTGCTTCTGCCAGTAAGCAAGACCGTATTCATAAGGACCAAGCTCAGGATTTTTTTGCGCCCTGGCATAAAAAGGATCAAGTTCTTTCCTGCTGATAGGCCAGCCACTGTGAGGCACCCAATCTCTTTTCATAAAATCTATTTCATCAAACGTTGAACAAAACCCTGCCCAGTGGCCGGTAGTGCCTCCGAAGTAATGCAGGCGGGCCGATTTCAACGGATAATAATGCTGACCTGTCGTTTTGCCGGCATACAGTTCCTGCACATCAGGGTCATATTGAAAACCGCCGCCCTCCACGAGAATTATCTTATAGGGAGTATTGATCCATTCAAGCGCCATGCTGATTCCCGCGGCGCCGGCACCAATAATACAGATGTCGCCTTCGATCGATGATCCGGAGTCAATGGTTCTTGCATCAATGTGCATGGCCGTTTATTAGTTTTGGGTTAAAGAGAAAAGTGCGCATTGCTGTGCTTCGGTTTCAGAAAGTATCCATCCTTTCACAACAACGGTTTTACCTATTTCAAAATCCCTTTGGATCTTTTGTTCCAGCAGGGAATGAATGACCGCATCTTCAGAGCTTGCCGGAAGAATTTTATTGTCGCTTTCTGTAAGCACACTATCCATTAATTGTTTCTCATTATTTTTAGCGGAAAACTTTTGCATGTATGCGGCGCCTATTTCCTTCAATGTTTTTGCATCACAGATATGAGACAACAAGTCGGGCTGCATCCAGGGTTTATAGGCGACACTATTTCCAGTGCTGCAACCAAAAGATGGAAGACTGATGGCAGCACCGCTATACAGGGATAGCAGGATAAAATTTCTTCTTTTCATCTGCGATAGAATTAAATAAATTAAAAAGAGCGGTTACGTAAGGAGGGCAATTAACTTATCGCCATCAAAAACAATGTACTCTTTTTGAATCTCTTCGGGGAGATATGTATAACCTACTGTTGATTTCCCGGCTCCGTTCGATCCAGTAATAATAAAAAGAACAGGCATAGATCATAAAAGTTTCAATTTTTTCCTAAGCTTATTCGCATCATCCATTGAAAGCTCGAGGACAATTTGAAAATCACGCTCCCTGGTATCCGCCTCAACTATTTTTATTGACCCATCCGGATACTCTAAATAACACTGGGTGGTATCCAGGGTATCAGAATTGATCATGAAAGGAAGACCCTGGTTTAGCTTTTTTTTGCGCAACTTCTTAATTGCTCTTAGGGCGGATTTTTCATCGATTTTTGCTGTCATAGGAATAAATTCAAACAAATTTATCTTTTAAAAGACAAAGAAGCAACTTTGATAATTAAAAAAAGAAAATATAACTTATTTTATTTAGTTATGGCGGATGCTTACAAATATGGGTTGTCGTACGTATATAAAACTTATGATGTCAATAAAGAACTTGACTGGATAAAAATTGAAGAGGACCTCGGAACTCTTATGGATATATACAAAACAATATTGGCTAATTAGTTCGATGATTTGCCATACCTATTAAATTTATGAAATGAAACGAAGCTTTTACTCAGATTTAATTTCAAATTTCCAACAAACTCCTATAGAACAAATCTTATATACTTTAGCATAAGGCAATGAATTCTCCCTAGAAATAATTCAAAAAGAAGCTTGGATTCA
>DASXOT010000156.1:0-7110 GCA_036494065.1 Chitinophagaceae bacterium | reverse complement strand
TGCCTAGCCATTCACCATATTTCGCATCAAAAATTACTTTTATAAATCCTTCAAGGTGGCCGGCGGCTGTGGCTTTGCCGCTCGCGCTCAAAGGAAATTTCCCCACTTTTACTTCGAAGCCGGCATCTTTAGCCTGTTTCTCCGTATAGCCTACCGATGCAATCTCGGGAAAACAATAAGTACATCCCGGAACATTATTATAATCTAATGGCTCGGGCTTATGGTTATATTTTTTTTCATTGACGGCAATATTTTCTACACAAATGATTCCTTCTTTGGATGCCACATGCGCCAGCGCGTGGCCCGGAGCACAATCACCAATCGCATAGATAGACGGGACATTTGTCTGATAAAACTTATCGACTAAAATCTTGCCCTTGTCTGTTTTAATACCCAGTTCTTCAAGGCCTATCCCTTCTATATTGGATGACACGCCCACCGCACTTAACAAGACGTCCGCCTCGAGCGTTTTCTCCCCATCGGGTGTTTTCACCTTAGCTGTTACGCCATTCCCGGAAGTATCAACAGAAGTTACCTCGCTGCTTGTCATGATCTCAATGCCCTGTTTCTTAAAGTTCTTTTCCAGTTCTTTCGAGATATCTTCATCTTCTACAGGAACTATCCTCGGCAAAAATTCGACGATGGTCACTTTTGTTCCCAAACAATTATAGAAATAGCCAAATTCAACCCCAATAGCACCACTTCCCACAACAATGAGTGATTTGGGCTGCTGAGCAAGGCTCATTGCTTCCCTGTAGCCAATCACTTTTTTGCCATCGATTTTCAAATTGGGTAATTCACGGCTGCGTGCGCCTGTAGCAAGAATGATATGTTTGGCCTCGACCGTTTGCTTTTTATTATCACTTCCCGTTACCTCGATCTTTCCTTTGGCAACTAATTTTCCAAAACCCGGGATCACATCGATCTTATTTTTCTTCATTAAAAATTGAACACCCTTGCTCATTTTATCGGCTACACCACGGCTTCTCTTAATGATAGCATCGAATTTTGGCTTGCCGGTAGCTTCAATACCGTAAGACTCTGCATGTTTAATATCTTCCACCACCTGGGCGCTTTTCAACAAAGCCTTGGTAGGAATACAGCCCCAGTTCAAACAAATTCCGCCCAAACTTTCCCTTTCAATAATCGCTGTCTTAAAGCCTAATTGGGCGGCCCTTATAGCGGCCACATAGCCTCCGGGACCGCTGCCAATTACAATTACATCGTATGCCATAATATCCTGATTTAAGGTTTGTATAGTCGTGAGTCCACAGTCGGCGATCCACAGTCGACAGTCTACAGAGTTATCCTCTATCCATTATCATCTGTCCACTATTATCTATTCACTTTTATCTCCAAACGAGGTGCGAAGCTACTTGAAAATGGATAATCCATCAAAAGCCGGCTAGTGATATCTTCATGGGCGGCAGATTCCAAATCAAGCCTGATTTTTTCAGAAAAAGGCTTCGAAAATGACCGAAATTTTTTAATTTTTCGTTCCGCATTTTCTCGTTATGAATCCTTACCTTTGCCTCCCGATTTTTCGGATATAAATCTCATCGTTATGGCAAGAGTATGTCAGGTTACAGGTAAAAGTCCAATGGGTGGCCACAAAGTGTCCCACTCAAATATCAAGACTAAACGTCGTTTTCTGCCCAATCTGCAGACAAAACGCTATTACCTGGTTGAAGAAGACAAATGGATAACGCTGAAAGTTTCTTCTGAGGCTATCCGCACTATCAACAAAAAAGGGCTTTACAAAGTCGTAAAAGAAATGAGAGCAAACGGTCAACACGTTTAATCCTGCAAAGCTGACAATAAAAAATAATCACAATGGCAAAGAAAGGAAGCCGGGTACAGGTAATTTTAGAATGCACTGAGCACAAAAACAGTGGTCGGGCCGGTACCAGCCGCTACATCACGACTAAGAACAAAAAAAACAACCCGGAAAGGCTGGAGCTGAAAAAGTACAATGCCATCTTGAAAAAGATGACTGTTCATAAAGAGATAAAATAATTTCGAAAAAGATATTCCGGATAACATTTCAAAATAGTAGCTATGGCAAAAGCAGCAAAAACCGCGATAAAATCAAAGGATGCAAAAGCAGCCTCTGAAGCGAAGAATTGGACAAAAGTTATCAGGGCTGTCCGCAGTCCTAAAACAGGTGCTTACACATTTAAAGAACAAATTGTTCATAAGGATAAGATAAAGGAATACCTGGCCCAGAAGTAACATTCCCTTTTTCATTGCGAAAAGATTTTAATAGCTGTCTCGACTATGGGCAGCTTTTCTTTTTAATACAGGTCATTTTGTTTGATAAAGAATAAAAGGAAATAATTTTAAAGTAAAAACTATGGGATTATTCTTCGGTTTAGGATTGATGGCTTCAATACTCATCGCCTTATGTGTTTTCCTGCTATGGATTGTTGCGTTGGTTGATATTCTTAAGAATGAGTTCAGGGGAAATGATAAGATTGTATGGGTAATTGTGGTAATCTTCTTTCCCATCCTTGGTTCTATACTTTATTTTTTAATTGGAAGATCCAGCAAAATCGGGTAGATCATGGGTTTCTTCGATAAAATTTTCGGCAAAAAAGAAAAAGAAAGTCTCGACCAGGGTTTACAAAAGACAAAAGAAAATTTCTTTTCAAAGATCACCAAAGCCATCGCGGGCAAAAGCTCTGTTGACGATGAAGTATTGGATAACCTGGAAGAGGCGTTGGTTGGCGCTGATGTGGGCATTGACACGACGGTAAAAATTATTGAAAGGATTGAGGCTCGGGTAGCGAAGGACAAATATTTAAATACTGCGGAGCTGAATAAACTACTCCAGGAAGAAATTGAAAAGATACTGGTTGATGCTCCTTCATCTAACAGTTACGATTTTCATTCAGAACTGCCAACCAAACCATATGTTGTTTTAGTAGTAGGAGTAAATGGCGTAGGCAAGACTACTACCATTGGAAAATTGGCTCATAATTTCAAAAAGGCGGGAAAAAATGTTTTATTGGGAGCCGCAGATACCTTCCGCGCCGCTGCTGTCGATCAGTTGACCATTTGGAGTGAAAGAGCCGGCGTACCGATAGTAAAACAACCGATGGGTTCCGATCCTGCAGCCGTCGCCTTTGATACGGTTCAGAGTGCTGTCTCAAAACAAGCAGATGTAGTGCTCATAGACACGGCAGGGCGCCTGCACAATAAAGCTCATTTGATGGAAGAACTTTCAAAAATTAAGAGGGTCATTCAAAAAGTAATTCCCGACGCGCCGCAGGAGGTCTTATTGGTTCTGGATGGATCGACGGGCCAGAATGCTTTGGAGCAGGCAAAGCATTTTACAGCAGCAACTGATGTAACAGCACTGGCCATTACAAAACTGGATGGAACAGCAAAAGGAGGTGTGGTGCTGGCAATCGCCAGCCAGTTTAAAATACCGGTGAAATTTATTGGTGTAGGAGAAAAAATAGAAGATCTGTTGGTTTTTGATAAACATGAGTTTGTTCATAGCCTGTTTAGTCTGGATAAAAAATAATAGGGAATAACTAATAGTGTACAGATGATAACGATAAAAACTATTATCTATTAGTTATTATTCTTTATCTATTCACTTTTATCTTATTACAGTGAAAACAAAAACTTTAAAAAAAGATAAGGTCAACATCATCACTCTTGGCTGCAGCAAGAATATGGTGGATAGCGAGGTATTGAGCGGGCAGTTAAAAGCAAATGAGATTGATGTGGTTCATGAAAATAAAAAGAAGGATCATAACATCGTTATTGTCAATACCTGCGGTTTTATTGAAAAAGCAAAAGAAGAATCCATTCAAACCATCCTGGAACAGGTCGATCTCAAGCAAAAAGGACGCGTCGATAAGGTATATGTGACCGGTTGTTTAAGTCACCGGTACAGGGATGATCTTGAAAAGGAAATTCCCGACGTCGATGCCTGGTTCGGAACAATGGAATTGCCTTTGATTCTGAAAAAATTCGATGCAGATTATAAATCGGAATTGATCGGTGAAAGGCTGTTAGCTACGCCACAACATTATGCCTACCTCAAAATATCTGAAGGTTGTAATCGTACCTGTGCCTTTTGTGCCATACCACTCATGCGAGGCAATCACATAAGCAAAAGCATTGAAGAAATTGTAAAAGAAGCTGAAACGCTTGTAAAAAAAGGCGTTAAAGAGATCATGTTGATCGCACAGGAACTGACCTATTACGGACTGGATCTTTATAAAAAAAGAATGCTTGCAGATCTGCTAAAACGCATAAGCGATGTGAAAGGTTTGGAATGGATCCGTCTGCATTATGCCTACCCTCACAAATTTCCTGTCGAGATTTTAGATGTAATAAGAGATCGTCAAAATATTTGCAACTATCTCGACATTCCGCTCCAGCATGCAGCCAACAATATGCTGAAGGCGATGAAACGCCAGATTACGAGAGAAGAAATAGAAGAACTGCTTTCAACTATCAGGGAAAAAGTTCCAGGTATCTGTTTACGCACTACCTTAATTGCAGGCTTTCCCGGTGAGACTTTAGACGATGTCGGAGAATTGAAGCTTTTTTTACAAAAACAGCGTATGGATCGAGTGGGCATTTTTACCTATTCCCATGAAGAAGGAACGTCTGCATTTGGACTGGAAGACAATGTTCCGCAGATGGAAAAAGAAAGAAGAGCGCAAGAGATAATGGAAGTGCAACAGGAAATATCGTTTGAGAAAAATCAACAGAAAATAGGCAAGCTATTTAAAGTACTTATTGATAAAAAAGAGGCCGGCCGATACCTGGGCCGGACTGAATATGACAGCGTGGAAGTAGATAATGAAGTGATCATTCACTCCGAAGGAAAATTATCGGCCGGTGAATTTGTAGACGTTCAGATCACCAAAGCATACGATTACGATATCGAGGGCAGGGTATTATCCAAATAGCTTAAGTCAACAAAAATTTTTCCATTTCGACAACTCTGCCTAATTTACGTAAACGTTTACGTAAACGATTGTAATGAGCCTCAAAGTTACTATTACTGACATTGCCAACAAGCTAAAAACAACTCCTGCAACAGTTTCGCGTGCATTGAATGACCATCCTTCCATCAGCGAAAAAAGAAAAAAGATCATCCGTGAAACGGCCCTGCGACTGAATTATAAAAGAAACCGTATCGCATCGTCCTTACGATCGGGGCAGACCGGTTTAATCGGTGTCATTATTCCCAGCGCCCAAATCAATTTTTTTGGCTCCGTAGTTCATGGCATCGAAAGCGTGGCCAACGAAAACGGCTACAATATAATCATGTATCAATCCAATGAATCGATGGAATTTGAAGCAAAAGGGATTGAAGCTTTCTTGTCGGCGCGTGTGGATGGCATCCTCGTCTCTATAGCAAAAGATACTACTGAGTATTCTCATTTTCTGGCCGCTAAATCATCAAATGTGCCAATCGTTTTCTTCGATCGCACCAATATGGACCTGGGTATTCACTCTGTCGTGATCGATGATTATAAAGGAGCTTTTATTGCAACCAGTCATTTGATCGAACAGGGCTTTAAGCGCGTTGCGCATATCGCGGGGCCTTCGCACCTGAAAATCTTTGATGATCGTCTCAAGGGCTATATAGATGCGCTTCGAAAAAGAAAAATGAATATCGACTTTAATCTCATTTTTCCTGGCGATGTTTCAATTGATGCCGGTAAGAAAGGCGTCAAACATTTTCTAAGCCTTGACAATCCACCCGATGCAATCTTCGCTGTGGAAGATTTTACGGCACTGGGCGCCATTAAAGAATTGAAGGAGCATAAAATAAAAATACCAGGAGATTTTGGCGTAATGGGGTTCGCTAATGAAGCATTTGGAGAACATATCACTCCTACCCTGTCCACTATCGATCAGCAAACCGTGGAAATGGGGAAAGAATCGTTTCGGCTTTTATTGCAATTAATAAATAAAACCCAGGGCCAGTCATTGCCTCAAAAAATAATACTGGACCCGGTGCCAATTTTCAGAGAATCATCGCAAAAAATGAAAAACTAGGATACAACGATGCATGCCTTTGAGACGATAGTAAGGAAGTCCGTAAACGTTTGCATGACCATTAAAAATCTTTTCCTGCTTAAAGCAAGCAGTCGTTAGACGCAGGGGCTGCCTTTATAGGTAGCCCATTTTTAAAATTTTGAGTGAAGAAACAGTACTATGAAATTTTTTGAAAAAACTTCCGGCAAGTGGGCAAGAAGATTTTTTTTAGCCGTTTTTAGCTTAACCGTTCTGTATGGATGTAAAAAATCACCAGGCCAGGACGGCGGAAACAATAGTGGCAATGGAGGCGACAACCAAAATCCACCTGTAACGAATAATAACATTGCAAAAGGCGCAGATATCAGTTGGATTACGCAAATGGAGTCTAACGGAATAAAATTCTATGACAGCACCGGCGCTCAAAAAGACTGCATGCAAATCCTGAAAGATCTTGGAATGAATGCTTTCAGATTGCGGGTGTGGGTCAATCCCTCCGATGGTTGGTGCAATACGGCCGATGTTGTAACAAAAGCAGTCAGAGCAAAAAATCTGGGAATGAAAATAATGATCGATTTTCATTACAGTGATGTATGGGCAGACCCCGGTCACCAGGCTAAACCCGTTGCCTGGGCAAGCGAAGATTTCACAAGTTTAAAGCAGTCGTTGGCCGATCATACAACCTCCGTTCTCGATTCTCTCAAAGCAAATGGAGTAACGCCGGCCTGGGTGCAGGTAGGCAATGAAACAAATGATGGTATGTTGTGGGAAGATGGACGTGCCTCCACTAACATGAGCAATTTTGCACAGTTGATCACTTCCGGTTATAATGCGGTCAAAGCGGTTGACACGTCGATAAAAGTGATCGTGCATATTTCAAATGGGTATGATAATACTTTATTCAGATGGGTATTTGATGGACTAAAAAATAATGGAGCGCAATGGGATATAATCGGTATGTCCTTATACCCATCTACATCCAACTGGTCAACTTACAATACTGAATGTCTTGCCAACATGAATGACATGGTTTCCCGATATAATAAAGATGTAATGGTTGTGGAAGTGGGTATGAGCTGGGACCAGGCCTCTACTTGT
>DASXOT010000155.1:0-1851 GCA_036494065.1 Chitinophagaceae bacterium | reverse complement strand
ACCCAATACTTTGCGAATACCTATTTCTTTGGTACGCTGTTCGATGACAAATGCCGACAGTCCAAACAAGCCAAGGCTTGCAATAATGATGGCTAAAATCGCGAATGCCGTAAAAATCTTCTGTGTTCGTTGTTCGCTTGCAAATAATGCTGCGAATTTTTCATCAAGGAAGGTATATTCGAGCGGGCCGGGCGGATTAAATGAAGCCCATTGTTTTTTCAAATTAGCCAGGAATCCTTTTACATCGGCCGTTTTGATTTTTATCACCATCCCTCCCGCGTTGTTGCCAATGATCAACATCAGCGGAGCTATTTCCTGCTTTACCGAGGCATAGTTGAAATCTTCAACCACTCCGATTACTTTAAATTCCCGCTGACCGGAGCGCACAATGGTTTTGCCTATCGCATTGTCATTTGACCAGCCTAGTTTTTTGACAGCGGCTTCATTTATTACAGCTCCTGTCGCAGAATCGGTCGAGAATTCTCTTGAAAAATTTCTTCCCCGGATAACATGGAGTCCCAGCGTGCGGACATAATCATAATCTATATGAAAAATATTGGTATGAATCTCTGCACCATTCGAATTTTCATTCCTGGGGAATATTTCTGTACCGTCCATAAATTCTCCTCCGGGGATCGATCTTGAAATGGTTGCAGCAACTACGCGATTGTCCTGGAGTAATTGTTGCTCAAAAGCAACCTGTTTATTTCCCAGCAACCTGGCATCGGGCAAAAACACTACCTGGTCTTTATCATAGCCAAGTTTTTTATTTTGCATGTAGTGCAGTTGTTGAAAAACAATGATAGTGGCAATGATAAGCGCAGTGGAAACAAAAAACTGGAATACGATCAGGCCGCTGCGTAGTGTTTTTCTTGAAGAACCTATTGCCGATAAATTGCCTTTAAGAACTTTTATCGTATTGAATGATGAAAGGAAAAATGCCGGGTAAATTCCGGCTAGTATTCCTGCTGCAAAACTCACCGCAAACATTCCCAGGATGAGTTTGTAGTTCAGAAAGAAATTGAATGAAATATTTTTATTGGAAGCCTGGTTAAAATAAGGAAGTAAGAAAAATATCAGCAGGTAAGCCAGGAGCATGGCGAAAAATGTAAACAAAACCGATTCAGCAAGGAACTGAACAACCAATTGTTTCTTTATTGACCCCATCACTTTACGAATACCAACTTCTCTTGAACGTTTTACGGCGCGCGCAGTAGATAGATTGGTAAAGTTGACGCAGGCGAGCAGTAGGATGAACAAAGCCAGCGCCGAGAAAATATAAACATATTGTATGTCGCCGTTGGGTTCTAGTTCAAATTTGGTATGAGAATGCAAATGAATGCTGGTAAGGGGCTGCAGGGTAAAACGAAATGTATTTACTGATTTCTCAGCCTCGGCAAGACTAACGCCCATGTCGTGCTGAATTTCCGGCACTACATGTTTGGCAACAAGCTGAGGGAATTTCGCTTCAAGTTTTTTTGGATCTGCGTGTTTGTCCAAAAGAAGATAGGTATAAAATCCAAGATTACTCCAGGTCGAGTAGTTAATATGAAATGTGGCAACGCTTAAAAAAGCATCCCGGTGAAAATGTGAATTGTCGGGTACCTTATCAATTACACCGGTTACTTTATATACAGCATCATGAATACCTACTAACAGCGATTTACCCATCGCTTCGCCATGGCCAAAATATTTTTTTGCAAAATCCTTTGATATCACGATGGTATTAGGCTGGGTTAATGCGGTTGCAGGATTTCCGTCGATGAGTGGAATGGAAAACAGTTGAAGAAAATTTGAGTCGACAAATGCAAGATGATCTTCCTTAAATTGATTGTCGCCATATTTTACGAA
>DASXOT010000154.1:0-1799 GCA_036494065.1 Chitinophagaceae bacterium | reverse complement strand
TGCTTATAATTTTCTATTATTTCAATATCAGTTAACTTACTGTTGGTTACATATCCTTTGAGTCCGTTCCATTGGTTATCTTCTTTGAATGCTTTGTAATCAATCTCTACTGCTATTTCGTTTTTTATTTTCAGGTACTTGTTGTATCCTCTGTTATTGATCTTTTCTTTGGTAAGCTTTCCGGATTTTACATTTTTTTCTAATCGTTCTAATCCTTGCTTTCTCAAGTGGGCATCTTTTCTTGCTCGTTTTGTGGAATAGTTTATAATCAATCTCACACCTTGTTGTTTTTGTATGGTGACCAGTGTCGTATTATTAAATGTATGCGAGAGGATTTGTTGTTTGACAGTGTCTGTTTCGTTTTTTAATCTTGCTCCTAAAATGAATGGATACCCTAGGCGGATTAGCTCCTTGATGTTATCAGATGAAAGAAGCCCGGCATCTGCAACGATGATCAGTGAAGGTAAATTGTATTTGTGCTTGAATGCCTGTATCACCGGCAGCAATGTGTGTCCTTCAAACTTATCCCCCTCGAACACTTCATAAGCCATCGGTTGTCCGTCACTGCCAACGAGTAATGCTAATAATATTTGCGGGTTTTGTGCTTTGCCGTCTTTGCTAAATCCCATCCTGCGTAAGTCATCTTCATCGCTGGCTTCAAAATATAAAGTGGTAATATCATAAAAGGCAACGCTCATGTTGTTGTTTAATATTTGTTTGGTGTGATCGAAAGTGAGAGTAATGGCGGTTTGCTTATGGTTTAAATCAAAGCTGTCCATATAGCGATATATTCTATCTTCATTGATATAAATGCCTTTGTAACGCAACAAGTAATCTACGGTTTTTAATTTGCTGCCTGGAAACACCAGTCGTGTCAATACCAAATGCCGGAATAATGATTGGGGGATTTGATGATAGCCGATCTCTTCAAATATTTTTCCCAGTATCAATTCCGGGCCCACTACAAATATTTTCTTTATCCCTTGCTGTAATTGCTTTAAAAAAAGTTCATCTTCGGTATAGGTAAATTCAATCCGGCTTTGACTGTTCAGTGAAGGAAGGAGTTCGTATGCTTGCTGCAACAACTCCTTTTGCTCATGCTCATCATTGGCACAGCCTACTATTTTTAGAATCTTAAATTTACCTGACGATTTATCAATGATCTGAATGCTGATGCTCCCACTTTTATTTTTCTTTTTCCCGATAAACACCTGTCAAATTTAGCATCGAGGCACCCATTTTCAAAAACCAGTTCCCTCCCAGCAAGGGTTTCAAAGGTTCTTTTGCTCATTTTTTGAAAAGTGCGGAAAACAGGAAAGCTATTCAAATTTTAGAGATCCGTAAGGATCGTTTGGGAGACAAACGCCTCCAAAGAAACCGCTCGCTGTTGCAATAAAAAGATATTTTCTTATATCTTTGAACTGGTGTTTTTCATAGGTTAGCAACGGCCGGCTCTTTTCAGGGCGGGCCTTCTTATTTACGATAATAGACGCTAATGAGAGCGAATAGTCGCGAATCGTGATTAAAAAAATTAGTGCGAGCAGATGATTCTTTTAAATTTCAATCTATCCTCACTGAAATTTATCAATATACCTAATTTAACCCGGGAAGCCTTAGGATAATTTAGGGTTTGCCTGAAACTGTCCCACTTGGTAACATTCATCTTTAAACAAAAGATTGTCTATCATTTCCAAACCCACAATTGTTAATCTATACATTTCGTGAGCTCGTCGAAAGGTATTTTCACATCTAATGAATCGTTTATTAAACAATTCATTAGCGTCCCATTCGTGCAAACC
>DASXOT010000153.1:0-3425 GCA_036494065.1 Chitinophagaceae bacterium | reverse complement strand
GAGCAATGCCTGCAAATCCCTGTTTGTTGGTATTGGTGGTAATGCTTTGCGTAAGAATAGTGCTTAAAGATTGAGATTGGCCCAGGCGAAAGAATCCATCGACCGTATTTTCAATATTAGAGCCGAGACTTGTATTCTTTATCGTCATTAAAGCACCAATACGATTTTGCTCACCAAAATTTTGCGAATACCGGCCAACAAAAAAATTTGTTGCCGGCGAATTATCAGTGCCTTCCTGCCTCATTATAATACCCCCATAGTTTTGGTTTGAAGATCGGTGTACGAACCTTCCCCCGGCAACGATAGGGATAGGATTTCCGCTTGTGTCAAGCCCAATGGTTCGTGTGAAGAAAGGAACCAAATGCATAAAGCCTCCGGAGCCATCGGCAGATATATTAATAGAAGGACTGAATAATGAAGCGTTCTCCAGGAAGAATTGTCGTTTCTCCGGAAAGAAAACAGAAAATGAGGTTATGTTATTTACCTGGATATCTACGTCGGCTTGTGCAAAATCAGTATTGACAGTCAGGTCGAGTACATTGTTGGGATTGATGGCCCATTTAATATCTCCACCAACTTTTGTTTTCATCCCTTTCGCTTTTGCAGAGGAGTCAAAATTCTTATAGTGATTGTAAGAACTGAGAACATACGGCTGAACTCTGACATTCGGTTGTGGTGGTGGTGGTTGCAAATTTTTTAAAATCCCCTCGTATGTCATCCTGGAAGGACTGAATACACGGGGAAAAGGGGAGAGCGCTGACGTTTCATTTGTCAACCGTCTATTGCGGTAGACATTAATTCCCCAATTCTGAGTGCTGTCTTTTGTTTTTGGGTATCTCAATGTTTGCCACGGAATGCCGATTTCTGCGTACCAACCCGAGTCGGTCCTCGTAGTACGCACACGCCAAAGACCATCCCAATTTTCGTCGAAAAGGTTGTCATCAAAACTGAGGTAGTCACGTTGAGCGCCATAGGCATTTACTGCAAAACACATAGCATTACGCTTGTCATTAAACTCATCAAACGTAACGATAACCAAATCGTGCGATAAGGGATTAAAATCTCTCTTGAAATCGGTAGCCCGGATCGCTTTTTTGCCGAGTGAATCTTTTGAGAAAATACCAAGATAGAGGTATTGCCTGTTGAAAAGCACTTTTACTGTCGTTTCAAAATTTGGAGCCGCCCCCTGGTGAGGTTCTATTTGTGTAAACCCTGGCGAATTTTTTGCCAGTTTCCACTCCGGTTCGTTCAAAACTCCATCGATTTTTAAAAAGGAAGTAATATGGACCGCATCAATCTCTTTTTTTATTGAATCAGGCTTGAATATCTGATCGTCCTGGGCAAAGATCTTCAATGAAATCAGCGGCAGTAATAACGTTAATAGTATTAGTCGATGAAGCATGCAGTTAATATACGGCAAGTTTAATACAGGTTTTTCTATTTACAAAGAGGGCAAACGTGGATAAAAAAATAGTAATTGAGCCCATATATTTGTATCTTATCCCCGTTTCCTGCCGTGCAGTTTAACTAAACCCAGGGAAAATTACCCGCCTAATGCATATCCGCGAACAAAATCGCTATAAAACCCGCTAACATTTCTGTTCTTTTTTCAAAACTGTCATAAATTAGTGTGTTGTCGACTATCCAAAAAACTTTACAACTGAAACTGATGAAAAAATATTTATTTCTTTCCGGCTTTATTCTTTTTGCGACCATTTCTTTCGGGCAAAATGGAGTTGGTTTTAATCTTGGATTTGCGACAAGTAAGACTCCCTTTGGCAGCCTAATGTATTTCCTGGATAAAAATGCATTTTCAATAGGGGTGTCTTTCGAGTTAAATAATGCGTTGGGAAAAAAAGAACCCAATCAGAATTCAGGATTTGGAATTGGGGACGGTCATTTTTTTCTTATCGGCGATATAGGATATACAAGAATGGTGAGTGATAAATTTTCCTTAGAGGGGGAGCTATCATTTGGAAAGAGAAAATACTATCAAAATTTCAGCGATAATAGTTTTTCAGAAGGTGGCTATCACAAAATTTATAAGGAAAAATCGATACAGGGTATTGGCGCTTTTGTTATCTATGATGTCAATGATATCTTCGGAATTTTTGCCGGGTACAACACCATTAGGCAAGCCAGCATTGGTCTGCGAATAAAATTTGTGAAGCAAACCGATTAACCGAACTCTTGCAATTCTATAAAATATCCCCTGTTTTTTAGACGATAATAAAAAAAATTCATCGTTAATTTATTTGTCGGTCAGCGATGATTAATGTTTAAATATATACATCAGCTACTTCAAATGAATTTCTTGCAAAGTTGAGCCCGCTAATTGTATTTTAATTTCTAACAGCGGATTGGAGATTCAACAATTTCTTACCCACTAGGGATGCAGGAATTTTTAAGGATGGGCATAGAAATTGTCATAAAGCTAATTCAATCCAAATTGATAATATAAAAATTGTTAACCATGAAAAAGCTTGTATTAGTTAGCGGAGCTGCTCTTCTGTTATCAGGAATATATGTTTGGGGTTCAAAACCTGCAACACATATCACTCCAATGAGTAGTCTACAGAACAGTCACAAAACTTATGCAAATGATACAATACCTAAAAAGGATACAACGAAGCGGAAGGATAGTATACAATTAAGGTAATTTGCATGAATGAAGCTGCTCAAACATCGACCTGATTTTGGGCAGCTTTTTTATTATTGTGTATCAAACCACAAATATCTTTTTTAATGCTGTGATTATTTTGGCGCCTTAAAATAAGGAGAGTTTAAATTTGCCGTTTAATACTTACCATCATGGCCAATGTTAACCTGGCGCCTGGCAAAGTTCAAGGTCAAATTTTACAATTGATAGAAAATTGGGCAAGGGCCGTTCGTGAAAGAGATTTACAAAACATTCTTGCTTTTCATGCTGACGATATAGTAATGTACGATGTGCCAAAACCTTTTCAGTCGAAGGGTATAGAAGCCTATCGCAAAACATGGGATATCTTTTTTGCATTTACAAAACCTGGAGTTTTTGATATCACTGAACTGAACATCTTTGCTAATGACAATATTGCTTTTTGTTTTGCGACCATGAAATGTGCAGACAAGAGCAACAGCAATGATTATGTGGACCTTGATTTCCGGCTAACGATGGGTTTAAAGAAAATTAATGATCAATGGACGATTATTCACGAACACCATTCAGTGCCCAGCGAATGACATGCGCGTGAAAACAATACACGACCAACAAAATTATTATCAACTCCTGGCCATTCGTTAACTCATTTTATCTGTCTATCAGGACGGAATCCTCTTTCATCGATATTTTTTTTAAAGAAGCTGCTAAACCTTTGCGTAAACTTTTGGTCTTAGAATCATATTATATGCCTATCACCTTGATTCTACACTGATTTTTTCCTTTA